>NZ_JAIOUQ010000014.1 GCF_019931065.1 Methanobacterium spitsbergense
CTAAAAAAAATCCAAAAATTCCAAAAATATAAAAAAATTTATGAGACTACCTCTAATTAAAAAAAAAATGGAAATTCAATATGAAAAATAATTTTAAGATTGCTGTATGTCAGATGAATGTTGTGGATGATAAGGAGCTAAATCTGGATAAAGCAACTAAAATGATCTGTGAAGCTTCTAATAATGGGGCAGAAATGGTTGTATTACCTGAAATGTTTAACTGTCCCTATGATACCAACAAATTTCTAGCCTATGCTGAATCAATGGATAGTAGTATATCATTAAAATCAGTTTCTAATGCTGCAGCAGATAATGGTGTTTATTTAGTGGCGGGTTCTATACCTGAATTACTCGATGGAAAACTGTACAACTCAAGTTTCATCTTTGATATGAAGGGTAAAGTTATTAATATACACCGGAAAATGCATCTCTTTGATATAAACGTTCCAAATGAGATAACATTTAAAGAATCTGAAGTAATAACAGCGGGAAATAATATAACAGTTTTAGAAACGGATTTAGCCAAAATTGGAGTGGCAATATGTTACGATATGAGGTTTCCTGAACTTTTCAGATTGATGACTATAAAAGGAGCAGAATTAGTTGTTGTACCTGGAGCATTTAACAAGACAACAGGACCAGCCCACTGGGAAACTACAATACGTGCTAGGGCAATAGACAACCAGACATATATGGCTGTTGCGTCACCATCCCAAAATATTGGCATGGCATACATAGCATATGGTCATTCAATGGTGGTGGATCCATGGGGAAATATCATTGCACAAGCAGATGAAGATGAAGAGATAATTTACGCAACCATAGATAAAGATTATATCTACAAAGTACGTAAAGAACTGCCACTTTTAAAAAATAGGCGTACTGACATTTATGATTTAATTGAAATTATTAAAAATAAATAAAAATAAATAAATCTTTTTAGATGTCCTAATTTGATATGAATGACACATCGATCAAATTTCAAAAATATTATTTCATGATATTAATATCAAAAATTCATTAAATTTGATTGAAGTTTTTTCTTCTTTTGAGTATCATCAAGCCAGATTTTTAACTCTTTCCATACCTCGTTACATTTATCTGTACTTTTTTTACATATAGCATTCCTAATGGCCAGATCTACTTCTTTGCGTTCTTCTTTAGTTTCAGGTTCAATATCTAAGTCTGAAAGAAAATCTTTCATGTGCCTGATGTAACAGCTCATTTAAACATCTCCTGGTTATGATCATAAAAACAATTAATAAAAAAGAGATAAAAATTTTGAAGTGGATAATTTTTAACCTATTTTCTTAAGTGCCTTGGTAGCAACTTTTTTAAATTCTTTATCTCCTTTTGCAGCTCTTCTGGCTTTTTTAACAGGGTCTATTGCTTTTTCATCACCTATGTCTCCCAATGCTTTGGCAATTGAACATCTAACGCCCCAATCATCATCTTGCAGTGCATCTATAAGGGGTTCTACAGCTTTCTTACTGCCCATTTCACCTAAAGACTTTGCAGATGTTTTCCTGACACTCCAGTCTTCATCCTTCAAAGCCACTATCAAGTGTTCAACTACATTATCATCACCCATATTTTTAAGGGCAAATGTGGCATACCTTTTTGTATTACCTTCCTCACCTTTTAATGCTTTTACAAGGGGTTCAACTGCAGGTTTTCCTAATTCCGACAGTGATTTTGATGCTTGAAATCTTACATCAGGATTTTCATCATTAAGAGCCAGGATTAAAGGTTCAACAGCAGATCCCTGGCCGGAGGTTCCTAGTTCTAATGCTGCATCTGTTCTTACCTTGGGATCTGAGTCTAATAATTTTTCAATTAAAGTTTCAATTTCAGCTGATTGTTTAGTTTCATCCATTTATAACACCATAATCACAATTAATTAAATTTAACTCCAAGTTAATATTCAAATGAAGTCTATTTTCATATTTTAATTTTTCAATATCTTGAATGTTTACTTTGTTAGTATAATTTCACACTAAATAACTATAAAAATATATCTTAAAAATAAATTTTAGAAATATTTATCATTTTATGATAGCGGAAATAATAAAAATTGACTCCAAATATTTGAATATTCTTAAAAAAAAGATTATATGAGCGCATAAAAAGTAAGTAGTTTGGTGTTATTTTATTTTAATTGGTGCATCAATAAGCACTGTTCCCCAATTAACGGCTGAACCTACTTCTGGTGTTGTGAGCAAACCGTTTTTTTCAATCTGTCCCAGATTGGCCTGATTTGCAGCAATTAAATTCAAAGATATAAATGTGTTATCTTTTGTTTTTTCTGATTTAGGAAAAGGAAATGCATTATAGCCTTCAGCTTCTAATAAATTACTTATATGTTCTGTAATGTTGTTCAATTTCCGATCTGTAAAGTTATAAACTTTTTTATTATCATTCATCAATCCATCTTTGGTTAAAGGTAGAGTAATCCCTATTGAGATGGCTCTTGGATATTCATCAAACAGTGCACTGTATTGTTCTATAATCGAATTTTGTACGTGAGATAAATCAGCAATGCCAAAGAAATAGTCTTCACATTCCTTTTCAATAATCAGCAATGCCAAAGAAATAGTCTTCACATTCCTTTTCAATAATCATCCTTGCTTTATATTCAAATTCCATATATTTACCTCCTATTTTTCATTTTTTTAATTTTTACAAACATTTTTTTTAAAATGATAACTAGTGGAATTAAATCCACTATTTATCTAAAATATTTTATTTTTTCAATAAAACACTATTTACCTAGTCATTGACTTTCTGAAGAGCGGTACTGCAATTGCCATTGTAACAATACCAAATGCAACAAGTATTAAGATCTGGTAGAATACATCCCCAATACCTGCATTTAAGAGCATAATTTTACGCATTGCATCAGCAGCATATGTCAATGGTATGAACTGTGAGATTGTCTGCATGAACCATGGCATCTGTTGGATCGGGTAGAAAACACCTCCCAAAAACATCATTGGGAACATTAAAAGGTTCACAAGCATGGTGCTTGATGCCTGATCTTCAGACATTGAAACTGCTACAATTCCAATTCCCACAAAACTGAATATTCCCAGTATAAGCATGACAAATGCTAGCATAATACTTCCCTGGATTGTAACTCCAAAGAATAGCATGGCCAGCACTAATATCAGAATACACTGAGCAAATCCTCTTACACATAATGCAGTTGTTTTGCCTAGAATAATGGAAACCTGATTTATTGGTGCAGACAACATTCCATCAAAAGTTCCCATTTCCTTCTCTTTTGAGATGGCCTCTGGAATTCCAGTCATAACCGTCATCATAACGATCATGATCATCAGTCCAGGTGCCAAGAAGTTGAAGTAATTTGTTTGACCCGGTATTGTGGTTTTAACATTTGGTGTGTATGGGAACACAACTGCCTGTGCATTTACAGTTTGGTTTGTTGATTTGCCCATTTCCATAACATTATTTTCTGCTTGCATACCATTCAATCCAGTTATTGTACTTGTTGCAACACTTTGGATCTGTGTGGCAACCTGTGGATTGCTGTTATCAACATATACAATTACATTGGCAGATTGTCCATGTGTCATATTATATGAAAAGCCTGGCGGTATAATGAATGTCCCATAGAGCTTTCCTCTATTGATCTGTGTTTTGGCGTCGTCAACAGTAGAGAAATTTTCAAAGCTCATATAACTGGCGTTTTTATTCAGAGTATTAAGCTGTGTTGTAAATGCTGTTGCACTTGGTCCTTGATCAAGGTTGACAATCCCAACTGGCATGTTTTGTTGTGTGTTACCACTTGGGAAAATGAAACCAAACATAACAAGGAAAGCTATGGGCATTATAACTAAAGCTGCGAGTGACATGCGATTTCTTTTAAGCGCAAGAAGGTCCTTGGCCATTATATGATAGCTATCTTTTAATATTTTTATTATATCCATAGTACTCATCTCACTCTAGCCTTGGGTGCATGTCCATGCTGAACAGGGGCTGGTTTTTCAGTTGCCTGATCACGCATTTCCTTACCTGTTACAGTCAGGAATACATCTTCAAGTGTTGATTCGTTACTGTTAACAATTGAGAAAATATCTCCGCCTTCTAATCTGATCTTGTCAATAATCTGATTAAGAGCATCTTTACCCGTAGCACTGATTTTAATATGGTGATCATCCTGCTGTGCAATAGCAGTTACAATTTTCAATGTTTTTAACTGTTCAATCAGTTTAGAGGATAGATTCATTATCTTCATTGTGAATATGGTTATGTCACTGTTAACCAACATATTTTTCAGGTTCTCAGGAGTGTCTAAAGCTGCTATTTTGCCATGGTCAATAATTGCTACACGATCGCTCAGAGCTTCAGCCTCTGTCATTGCATGTGTTGTGAGTATCACTGTTACTCCGTTGTTGTTGATGTTTCTGATAATTTCCCGAATAGAAAATGTTGTCTGAGGGTCAAGTCCGAGAGTTGGTTCATCCATGAAAAGTATTTTAGGCTCGGGTAAGAGTGCTCTGATCACATTTATACGCTGTTTCATACCTGTTGAAAACTTGTTGATCTGTGTGTTTTTCCATTCTTGCATATCAACAAGTTCGAGTAATTCATCAATACGTAATTCAATTTTTTCTTTCGGCATATCGTAAAGTTTTCCGAAGAATCTAAGGTTTTCAGCCGCAGTAAGTGTGTCGTACATTATCATCTTCTCTGCAACTAGTCCAATTTCCTTACGGACTTTCGCTGAATCTTCAACAAGATCATAACCTGAAACAAGTGCAGACCCTGATGTTGGTTGAGCAAGGGTACAAAGCATCCTTATTGTAGTGCTTTTACCTGCACCATTTGGGCCTAAAAAACCGAAGATCTCTCCCTCTTCAACATGAAGGGATAAATTATCCACGGCTGTGAAATCACCAAACTTTTTAGTCAGATTATTTAATTTAATAGCGTGTTCAGTCATATATTCCTCCAATTAATCGTCATTTAATGATTCTTTTAAATTTTTGAGTCTTACACTTAAATCATTTAACATTTCTTCGTATGAACTTAATTTATCCTTTTTTATATCCTCTAAATAAGATATGAAGCTGTCAATTTCTGCTATTGCATGTTCAACTGCATATGCACTACGATCCATTTGTTTTCCATGAAGTTGATAGTGTCCAAATACTTTACGGGCAATTTCCTGCCCTTTACCTGTTAATTCATATTTGCTGTCTTCCCTCTTTATGATCAAATTTTCATCAACCATTTTTTTAAGCATAGGATAGATTGAGCCGGGTGAAGGACGTTGAGTGTGGTGTTTCATTTTATGTAGTATGCGTCTATCGATCTCATTATTTTCTTTCATATGGCGCATTTTGATAGCATTATGGTGCTCTTCAATGGAGTCCATTATTTCAACCCCATTTTTGGGCCCTTCATCTAGAACATGAATTATCCAGATTCTTAAACCACCAAGTCTTTGCATTTCTTCTATTCTTTCATGAAATTTTTCATGAAGATTTTTAAATGAGTTCCACAATTGTATCCATTCCTCCATATCGATTTATCGAAATAATATCTGTTAGTAGATATTGAATAAGGGACAATAACTCCCCTATATTAAATATTAAAGTTCTAATCATAAATCAATATCAAATATTCGATATCGATTATTCGATATTATAACGATTCTTATATAAATACTTTTTGGAAATCGTTGAAACCATAGGAAAAAAAATATAAGGACTAATTTATGTACACTTAATATCAGGTACAAAACTCTTAAATTGAAATAATGACCATATTTAACTAATAATTGATTTGAATATCAGTTTTTATACGTGATTTTCATATTTTTGATCAGCTTTATATATACGGCGATACTCTTTAGTAACAAAAGAAATATTCAAATTAATACCTTGTATTTTCATTGATTACTCCTTATTTTCATATACAAAAGAAATAGTGAAATAGAAAATCAAGAAAATTTATAATTCAATTAAATTATCTTAAACGAATTGTTACTTAGTTTAATATTTAGACGATAAAATGGAAGAAAAATTAATTTATAACGCTGAAATTGCTGATCTCGGACTTTTCATAGAAAATACTTTGATCATATCCGACCTTCATATTGGATATGAACAATCACTTAACCGGGAGGGGATTATGGTTCCAAGATTTCAGTATAAAATGATCCTAGAAAGGTTACATGAAATACTCAAAAGGTACAACGTGACAAGGGTTGTTGTAAACGGAGATCTTAAACATGAATTTGGAAGAATAACCAGGCAAGAATGGATGGAAGCCAAAAACTTCATAGAATTTCTAAAGGAGAATTTTGATGAAGTCATTCTTATAAAGGGTAATCATGATAACTTCACCAAATTCATTGCTGAAAAATCAGATCTAGCAGTATACGAAACATATTCACTCGGTAATTACATTATAATGCATGGGGACAAGATTACCGATGATATAATGGCCAAAGATAATTCAACCATAATAATAGGTCATGAACATCCATGTATAGGTATTAGAAACGGTGAAAGACTCGAGAAAATTAAATGTTTCCTTAAGGGAACTTACAAAGAGAAAAATATCATTGTAATGCCTTCATTCAATTTCGTAACAGAAGGATCAGACATACTTCATGAAAAACCGTTATCCCCCTTTCTAAAGAATAGATCAATCGAAGAATTTGAAGTATATGGTGTAGAAAACTTTGAAGTGTTATATTTTGGAAAAATTAAGGATATTCTGGCGGTTAAAAATAAATTTTACTAAAAATAATAATCAAATCAGAAATTATATAAAAAAATTTACTTACATTTTAATTTAGGGAAATATATGATAGAAAAACAGGAAAAAGCCTATAAAGACGGAGAAATATATAAGATACTCCATCCGTGGGTCAAAAAATGGTTTAAAGAAAAATTTGAAACTTTTTCTGAAGCACAACGTTACGCTATAATGGATATTCATATTGGTGAAAATGTGCTGGTTTCCTCTCCAACTGGTTCTGGAAAAACTTTAACAGCATTTCTATCAATAATCAGCGAATTAACACATCTAGCAGAACAAGATGAACTCGAAGATAGAGTGTACTGTCTTTACATATCCCCATTAAAGGCTCTTGACAATGATATTGAAAAGAACCTGGAAGAACCATTGAAAGAGATAGAGGCAATAGCAGGAAAAAAATTGGGAATAAGAAAAGCTGTCAGAACAGGAGATACAAGCCAGTATCAACGTTCTAAAATGCTTAAAACTCCTCCACACATTCTCATAACCACGCCAGAAACACTTTCAATACTTTTATGTGCACCTAAATTCCGTGACAAACTCAAGGATATTAAATACTTGATTGTTGATGAAATTCATTCACTTGCTGACAACAAACGTGGTGTTCACATGAGTCTCACACTTGAACGCTTGCAGAGTCTTACAGGAGGATTCACAAGGATAGGTCTGAGTGCTACAGTACATCCTCTGGAAAAGATAGCCAGTTTCCTTGTGGGATATGAAAATGGTCTTGTTAGAAATTGTAAAGTAGTTGATGTCAATTATCTAAAACAGCTCGACATGAAAGTATTATGCCCTGTAGAAGATATTGTGATGTCTGATCCTGAAGATGTTAATACAGCACTCTACAACCTCTTGCATGATCTTGTAAATGAACATAAAACCACACTTATCTTCACTAATACACGGAGCGGAACAGAGAGTGTTGTTTTTAATCTTAAAAAGAACTTTCCAGATTTTTACAGCCATGAAAACATAATGGCTCACCATTCATCCCTATCAAAGGAGCTTAGATTAGAAGCGGAGAATAAATTAAAGGATGGAGAATTAAAGGTTGTTGTATCATCAACATCACTGGAACTTGGTATAGACATAGGGTACATTGATCTGGTAGTTCTTGTAAGTTCACCTAAATCTGTTTCAAGAGCTCTTCAACGTATTGGTAGAAGCGGTCATAAACTTCATGATAAGTCCAAGGGAAGAATTATTGTTGTTGAGAGAGATGATCTTGTTGAATGTTCACTCATTCTCAAAAATGCTATTGAAGGTAAAATTGATGAGATACATATACCTCAAAATTGTCTCGATGTTTTATCCCAGCAGATATATGGAATGGCTATTGAAGGAAAATGGGACATAGATAATGCATACAATATTATTAGGGGAAGCTACAACTACAGAAACCTTACCCAAAACGATTTTATAAGTGTTTTAAGTTATCTGGCCGGTGATTATACTAGTTTAGAGGACAGATATGTTTATGCAAAGATATGGGTTGACTACAAGGAGAAACAGTTTGGGAAACGTGGAAAACTTGCAAGGATGTTGTATTCAACTAATATAGGCACAATCCCTGACAGATCTGCAGCCAGAGTCAAGTGCAATGGAGAAGTTATCGGCCGTATAGAAGAGGACTTCATGGAAAAACTCAGGAAAGGTGATACATTTGTGCTCGGGGGAAAAATATACAGATTCAACTATGCTAGGGGAATGACAGTTAATGTAACTCCTTCATCAGGGCCACCAACAATTCCTTCTTGGTTCTCGGAGCAGCTGCCACTTTCATTTGACTTGGCAATGTCTATCCAGAACTTCAGGGCTATAATGGATGTGAAATTTAAAAGCAAGAAGGATAAGGATGAAATAATCAAGTTTATCCATGAATTTCTATACGTAGATTACAATGCCGCCAATTCAATTTACAGCTATTTCAGGGAACAATACATGTTTGCACAGATACCAAGTGCCAGAAATTTACTCATAGAATTTTACAAGGGATATGGGGGAAGAAAATTTGTTATTTTCCATGCATTATTTGGTAGAAGAGTAAACGATGCACTTTCGAGGGCTGTAGCATATTTAATAGCAGAAAAATATAAACGCGATGTAATGATATCTGTTTCAGATAATGGTTTTTATTTGAGCTCTGATGGTAAGGTAGGTGGATTAGATGTGTTTAATGAACTCAAACCTGAAAATATCGAGGAAATTTTAATAAAAGCAATTGATAAAACCGAAACATTGGCAGCAAGATTCCGTCACTGTGCTGGAAGATCGCTAATGATACTTAGAAGGTATAAAGGAAATGAAAAGAGTGTTTCAAGACAACAGATAAAGGGTAAGATACTTCTTAAGTTTGTTAAAGATCTTGACGATAACTTTTCAATACTTAAAGAAGCTAGGCGTGAAGTAATTGAGGATTATATGGATGTGAAAAATGCAAAAAAAGTACTTAAGATGATCCAAGATGGCCGGATGAACATAACCAAAATTGATACCAAAATACCCTCACCATTTGCATTTAACCTGGTTGCACAGAGCTATCTGGATGTGTTAAAATATGAGGAACGTATAGAATTTATAAGAAGGATGCATCAGGCCATAATAAAAGAAATTGGGGAGGATGTATAGGGATAATATTTAACCTAAATTATGGTTTAACATATTTGAGGTACTTCATATATTTTTCGATTAAAAAATTATCCTATCATAGTTTTAGGTAAACCCTCTTCCATACAGTTGTCCAATATTTTTTTAACTTTAGCCCTGTTTGTTGGTGTTAAAAGCTTTAAAATGCTTTTAATTTTGAGAATTGAAGATGCATATGGTTTTCTAACCAAACTCAACATCTCATCTGTAACTGGTAGACCAGCTAAATAAAGCATATTCCGTGCTACATCATCATAATACACAGATTCTGCAAAACCTCGCCCTATGAGTTTTCCATCGAGATTCTTGATGTAAACACCTCCCCCAGAATACTGGGCATCGCTTGCATTAAAACCAGATTGACCACCATCTACTACGGGGGTCATCTGGAAGTTTCTAATATCTCTGGGAAGAATTTCATTGAAGGTAAAATTCCCTCTGTTTGGGTACCATGTATGTGTTATCCAGTACTTTTCAGGATCAGATGATTTTTCACTTTTAACCCATTTATCGATCTTTAATGTTCCAGAGATATCATCTGAATTTCCAGTTTTATCTACATATTTTCCTGTGACCACTACTTCCATAACCCCTGGTGATTCTGGTCCTGTTTGTTGAAAAAATTCAATATCTGCATCAGTATGTGGTGCAGCTAATGTAATTTCTTTATCTCCATCAAATTGTCCCATAAACCAGTCCCAACCCATTGTATGTGTTTCTGTTCATTGTACTTGCAGCTCTGATAATTTCGCAACGGGAATTTCCTAGGGGTTCAAGCGAGTTTCCACACTGATGATCAAACCAGAATTTTCCCTCTGTAATCTTTATTGTTTCACCACCCAATTTTAAGGTACTATTTTTCCCATCAAGGGCCAAATTAGTTGCAGAGTAGTAAAGAGTTCCAACTTCACAGCAACATGGAAGGCAGCCATTATTTCCCTGTAGCATAAAATCCTTGGTGGAATCAAGCTTAATATCCCGGAATTTTATCCGCATCAAATTTACTCATCCACAGAACCCGTGCAATATTGTCTTTGGTTGTATCATTTAGTTCATTTAATCGATCATTATCCATTATTCTTCACTCCAAATTATTTTTAAGCCCCAATTTAATTTATTACAATAGAAATTTCCATTAAAAAAACGGATATCAATTTAAAATTAGATTTATCCCCATATACCAATAATTTTTTTTTATTGAAAATATTTACAAAGTACAATAAATTATTATTTTAAATGGATTTTTGCATTAAAAATTTAGTTGTATAAAATTTTCTATTTGGCTTGAATAGCAAATAATAAGTCTATTCTTATTACATATCGATATGGTAAAAACATGTATGATCTTGAAACCCTGTTAATAACAGAAGATGTTATAGAGGCCAGTAAAATAACAAGATGGCTTGATTTATGGGATTATAATGTAACAACAACAAGATTTTCAAATAACCAATTTTTCAGTGATGATTTATTAAATAATGACTTAATTTTAGTTGATATAACTATTGAGGATGAAAATATTGGAAGGGAAGTCCTTGAAATTATTAAACAAAATATTAAAGTTCCTGTTATTTTTTTTACCTCCCCTACAGATGAAAAATTATTGAATTTACCTAAAAGTTTTTCATGTATTAGAAAACCGGTTAATGCAAAAGAACTGAAATTAACAATGGAAATGGAGTTATACAAAAGCAAAATGGAAAGGGCACTTCATCAAAGCGAGAAGAAATACAAGCTCCTAGTCGAAAATGCAGATGATCCTATAGCAATTATAAGTAAAGATGGTGAATTTGTTTTAGTTAACCCCAGTGCAGCACGATACTTTGGGGGAGTTCCTGAAGATTTGAAAGGTAAAAAAATGTGGGATATTTTCCCAAAACAATATGCTGATTCCCAGATGAAATCAATAGAAAATGTAATTGAGTCGGGTAAGGGTATTTTAACTAATGAAAAAACCAAAATAAATAGCAGTGATAAATGGTTTAGTTCAAAAATACAGCCAATAAAAGATCCTGATGGTTCAATATCGAGTATTCAAATTATTGCACATGATATTACCCTTCAAAAGAAAATTGAAAAAGATCTTATTGACAGGGAAAACTTTTTTTCTGGAACACTAAATGATATGCAAACATTTGTAGCTGTTTTAAAACCAACAGGAGAAGTTATTTTTGTAAATAATACTCCATTGGAAATTATTGGAAAAAAATTTAGTGATGTTGAGGGGCTATTGTTTTATGAAACACCTTGGTGGGATTATTCTGAAGAAGTTAAAGCATCAATAAAACGAGACATTGAACTTTGTGCTATGGGAAAGACAATTAGACATGAAATCCAAGTGAACTCCTTAAACGGGATGATCTGGATAGATTACAGCATGCACCCTATTTATGATTCAAATGGGAAAGTTAAATATTTGGTTCCAGAAGGAAGGGATATAAGTAATATTAAAAAAGCTAAAAAAGCTCTTAGTGCAGAAAAAAACAGATTTATGAGTCTTACCGAAAATGCACCATTTGGTATGGTGTTAATAGATGAAAATGGTGTTTACAAATATGTAAATCCTAAATTCGTAGAATTGTTTGGCTATGATCTAAATGAGATTCCTAATGGTAAAGAATGGTTTAAACGAGCATTTCCTGATGTTGAAAAGAGGAGAGATGCAATTTTAACATGGAAAAATGATTTTAAAGACGCTGCACCCGGAGAAAAACGGCCAAGGACCTATGAAGTTTATTGTAAAAATGGAGAAAAGAAAATAGTGGACTTTGTACCAGTTTTGCTTGAAAACAATGAATATTTAATGACTGTTGACGATATAACCGAAAGACAAATTGCAGAAAACGCACTCCAACAGAGCGAAGAAAGATTCAGAACCGTTGCTAGTTCTGCAGTTGATGCCATAATAATTACAGATCTAGAAGGTAGAATTGTATTCTGCAATGACAGTCTCCAGAGAATATTCGGATACCATGAACATGATATTATAGGAGAATCTGTGGACATGCTTATTCCCGGCCGTTACAAAGAAGAGTTCGTAAGAAGACAGGAAAAATTCAAGTTAACAGGTAAACATATGCTATCTGGAAAATTATTCGAGTCTTACGGTCACAGAAAGGATGGAAGTGAATTTCCAATTGAGATATCTATAACAGCATGGGATGTTGATGGTGAAAGGTTTACAACATCCATAATCAGGGATATAACAGAGCGCAAACTAGTTGAATATGAACTCAAAGGCAGTGAAGAAAAGTTCAGACAGATGACAGAAAATATGGAAGAGGTTTTCTGGATAATAGATCCAAAAATGAGTCAACTACTTTATATAAGCCCGGCCTATCAGAAGGTTTGGGGATGCAGCAGGGAAAGCCTTTTCGATAATCCAAGATCATGGATCGAATCAATACATCCCGAGGATAGAAAAGAGGTAGTAGATACCATATTCAGAACATCACATGAAGTAAGAAGAGAGAAAAAAAATGGGATAGAATACAGGATAAGACGGCCAGATGGCAGTATTCGGTGGATATGGGGAAAGGCTTTTACACTCAGAAAAGATGACCCTAAAATTCAGCGTATTGCAGGTGTGGCAGTTGATATAACACAACGAAAAAATGCAGAAGAGAAGTATAGAAACCTTTTTGATAACATTAGTGTTGGTGTTTACAGATGCACAGTAGGGCCACATAGTAAGTTTGTAGATGCAAATCCCGCACTTCTTGACATGTTCGGATATAAAAAAACAGAGATCCTTGCAATTAAAGCTTCTTATCTTTTCCAGGACAGTGAAGACAAAATTAAATTCGATTATAAAATAATGAAATTTGGACACGTTAAAAACGAAGAACTTAAATTTAAGAAGCACGATGGCACACCATTCACCGCATCAGTATCTGCTTTTGTTATTAGAGATGACTTTGGAAATATAAAGTACTATGATGGAGTTATCCAAGACATAACCAAAATCAAAGAAATGGAGAAAACAATTAAGATCTCAGATCCAATTGCACTTTTCAACAAATCCGAATAAAAAAAAAACCATGTGTTCGGTTAAATATAATTTAAATGTTTTTTAAGATTAATATTCTAGCTAATTCATTTAATTAAGTCTTTAAATTTTTGATAATTTTATATTTTTCCATTTCAAATTAAAAATTTTACATTAACATTATAAACAAAGGATTCCATATTGAGAATTGTAATTAAATTAAGAATTAAAAAGAGGTATTCTATGGGCTGCGTTACTATCTGTATATCAGACGAACTTGAAATTGCATTTAGACGACTTGTTAGATTAAAATATGGGGAAAAACAGGGTAAAATATCTCGAGGTGCCACGGAAGCAATATTTGACTGGTGTCAAAGAGAGAGAATTAAACTTCTGGACGAAGACCAGTTATTTGAGGATGAAAGGTGATAATATGGTAAATGATAACTATAAAGATCCATCCGACCAAGGTCTTGATCTTGAGGGAATATCCAAAGAAGTGGATAAATTTCTTGAAGAGAAGGAAAAATACATAAAAGAATCAATAATTGGAACCAGAACAATTGAAGAACTAGAAGATTTTACTTTAGATGTTGGTATTAAAAAAACCTATTTGTGTACAAAAAATAGTAAAAAAGCATATCCTGTACTTGCCAAGGTGGTTGAACTCTTTATACAGGTTTACGGGGCAACTGTTACAATGTACCCTAAAGGTGAGAGGGTTATTCTTAACGATAACCTTTTGACATAATTTCATGAATATTTCTATTTTTTAGATTGATAGTTTTTAGACAAGAGGTTTTCATCTTAACGATAACATTTTTTTTTGAATAGAAAAAAAACCTATCTATCCTATATTCTTGGTTCTGGCATGAAATAATATTCATTTCTCATTTTAATCAGTTGCTTTATCATTTTAGAATTGAGTTCCAATATTTCATTGTAAAGTTCATCATATTTCTGGCTTGAAGGATCGTCTTTAATTAACATAATCTCATTGAATTTGATATCAAATTCTTTTTTTAGTTCAATTAACATTTTTTTGCCCCATTTAATTTAAAACTTCAATTGTATTAGAAAGTTATATAATTCATGTACATTGATTCAATTATAGCTCAAATTTAATACTAATTCATGTATATTAAATAAAGCTGTGGAATAATTGATGTATTCTTAAAATTATTATAGGTTTTGGACTTAAATGTCCATAATTCGATGATTTTCTTACTCTTTTGTTGGAGATCTATTATTATTTTAATACTTGTTGATGTTTATATTCATTCTATAATAAGGACAACTAAACGTTGTACCCATAGGAGTCTTTTTGGTTAATCTATATCTAAAAAAGGGAGTATTTTTACTATAATGACATAATAATTATATTATTAGTATTATTAAATATTAGAAATAAAATTGTCTAAATATACAATTTATATTTATTTTTAGATAATCACGTTTTGAAAGAATTTATTACTTTTCTAAAAATATATAATGATTTAAAATTTTTTGATTTATATTTTTATTCCGGATTTGATAAACCATATTTTATATTAAAAATTCATTGATTTAAAATTTTTTTCAATCTCTAAAAATTCATTAGGAGTATGATTTTGATTAAAAAGAGATAAGAACATACATTCGTCATTTAATAAGAAAAGTAGTTTATCATTTAAAATTTTATTATGGATTACGTGCTTATGAACGTTTATCCAACTATAACTCATTGCATATACATATGTTAATGGAATAAATCTTTTATTAGAAGTATAATAAATCCAATAAGATTTATAATTTATAATATCATCTAATTTCTCATTTAATAATTTTAAAAAACTAGATTCGTCTTTTTTTAAAAGGAGTATAAAATAATAAATAATAATATTATTAAATTCAGTACCTATGAAATCATTCGGAATAAGCATACTTTTCCATAAATTCTCAAGAAAATTTTCCCACTTTATAAATACTTTTTCAGCCAAAAAACTTGCTAATGGTTCATTAAACTTAATTAAAGAACTTAATATGATGTCCCAAAAAATATTATTAGGTTGATTATTTCTTTTTTTATGATCATTCATACTTTTCAACATTGATTTATTTAATTTAGCTTCATAATCAAGTCCTAAATTAAAATTTGGATATATTTCAATTAGATCAATACATATATCCCTTTGATCCAATAATTTTCCAATTAGTTCTTCATTATTTATATTAGCCAGTGCTCTTCCAATGATTTTCCCAAAAAGAACTTTATTTTCATAGTTTAAAAAAAGAATTATACCATTAATAAAAAAAATTTCATCAATAGAATAAAGTTTCTCAAACATAGTTGAAACTAGTAGAATTTCACTTTCCCCAAAATTTTTTTTATTAGTGTATTTGATTATTTGTCTTAAATATTCAATTATTATCCATTTATCCTCTAAACGGATTATAGCCTCTATAATCTCATTGTTTACTTTGTTCTCTATCATACAAATGTATTTGATCAATATAAAATGTTTTTTAATTGATTTTAAAAAATATATATAATTATCAGGTTCTAAAAGTAATATTCTAACTAAAAATGAAATGAAAACATTTTCAGGAAAATTGCCTTTATTTTTATCAATATACTCCTCATAAACTAACTTAAGATCCTCATTTTTGATACCTTTAATATAGTTTTCATGTGAAATTTTTACAATATGAGGAAAATCTTCCGGTAGCTCATAAGTTTCTTTTAAATTACATAAAAATTCAAATATAAGTTTTTTAATATTTGAAAATGTATTATATTCAGTTATAATGCTCAGACATTCTGTTTTAACTTGTAAATGATAAAATATTATTGCAACAGGATAAATGAATTTTAAGTCCTCATTAAATGCTGTTTTTTTGAGATATATTTCACATATTTTCAATATATTTAAAATTAAATCAATATCATTCTTTTTAAACTCATCAGAACCAGTTTCATACTCAGAGTTTATTTCTTCTATTTTATTAGTTATCGTTATTGGTAATATTTCCGGTAGGTGATTTATTAAATCGATAATATCATAATTTTCTAAAATTTGATCAATTTTATCAAGATCAATAATTAAATTATCTTCAGATAATTTTTTTAATTCATCTAACAATTCTTTATTGATATTAGTTAGCATTATTCTTCCAGATATTTCCATAAAACTGAATTTTCTAATTTATTCCATAGTTCATTGAAAGCATCTAATACATTTTGGGCATTTTCTACTTTCATTAAAATACTATGATTTTTACCTATAGAATTTACAGATGTACCTAGAGACCAAACTCTTGGAGTTTCTCTAGGGAATATTAAAAAACGGTCATGAAATTTCCAACCATAATTTCCAGTTTGGTATCTTATTTCTAAGTTTATGTCATTATTATTAGAACAAGATTTTAATAATTTTATTTGTTTGTTTTTCCATCCTTCAAGATCATTAATTTGATCATCTACTTTTTCTCTAGTTTCTTTTGAATAAGATGTAATAACTTTCATTTCACATTTTGAATATGGACAATGATAGATAGTGTTTAATAAATCATCACTACGAGCATAAGGATCCCAAAGATAAACGCCTTTATTACAGTTATCTTTAATAATTTTCCTTAAATCATTAATAGCTTCATTATTTTGATTTATTCCGTTAATTCCATAGTGTAAAAATTCCTTTCTTTCTATTAATTTCTTCTTAGATTCCATATATTCTCTATCTAATATCTGATGAGCATAACTATATTTATACCCTATTAATTTGTTCTCAAAACTCTTTAATTTAATTTCATAAGTTTTATCATCAATAGAGATAGTTCTTGGTTCATCCAACAAATTAATATTTTTTGTTACATCTACTTCTCTAACATAAAATCCTTTAGAATAATACAAAATAAAATCATTTTCATTATCTTTAATAAATTCAGTTGTTTCTCCATCTAAATTTCCAATATTAATTATTTCATTTTTAGATATACCAGAAATACAGACATTTCCTACTATATTTCCATCTAATGATGTATATGCAAAATAATTTAAGGATTTTTCTCTTAAAAGTGGATGATAACCAATTTTTACCTTTAATTTATCCCTATTCTCTGATGGTTTTGTTTTTACAGAGATTAAAGTTATTGGAAATTGAAATATTATATTACAAGCTCTTTCATTTGAGAAAAAAAGGTCTATTGGAAAATATTTTGAAATTATATTACAAGCTTTTTTGTATTCATCTTTACTTAATAATTTTAACAATTTTTTTTCTTCAGAAAAAAATTCAATAATATAAGATCCATTTTCACCATTATTTTTGAGTATTTCATTAAGTGGAATACTATTCATTATAGAAACGCTTTTAAAAGAAGGAATGAATTGTTTAGGTATTATATTAAATTTTTCTATATACAGAGGTCCTTCTTTCAGAATAAGAGAAGTATAATCATTTTCAACCTTTAAATTAAATAAATTATTAAATATTGATTTAGCTTCGTCAATATGTATTCTTTTTTGAGAAATACCTAATGATATCTCTTTATTAATGCGTTGTAGATTGTAAGTTATATTAAATCTTTTTGAAGTTGTTTTATTCTCTTCAAAAACTACTAAAGTAAATAAATTTATTGGTTTATTGTCATTTATAAGATATATATTCGATATTTCCGCTGTATTGTAAAATGCTATATTGCCTTTTTTAATTAAATGTTCAAAATCTGTTTTAATAGAATTATCGTTAGTTTTTGAATTTAATTCCATAATAACACATTAAAAAATAGTATGTAATTATAAATAAACTTAATGATTCTTCGTTATAACTTCTTCGTTAATATCCCTAACGAAGTAGCATATTTAGATATATTAACTTATAACTTTACTTCAAAAATATTATGTAATATATGTTTTCAGAATAATAAAAATAATTAAATCATAGAACATTATCACTATATATCTTGTTATTTTCCGTACTCCCAATCAAAAATAGCTAATCATTAAATTCTTTTTCTTTAAAATATTTGAAGATTCTTTCACGATCTTCAATATCCTTTTTATTATGATGATAAATCTCAATGAAAACTATACCCAATTCATCTTCTAAAAATGCAAAAATAAGTCTAAATCCACTTCTTGAACCTTTATTAAGACATTTACAGTGAAAATGAGTTGCTTTGTATATTGGGACTTTAATAGTATGCCCTAATCTTGAAATTCGATGAGTTCCCGGTGGAGTATTTGGAAGTAATCCCTTTAATACCTCTTCAAATCTAACTAAATCGTCTTCTAATGTTCTATATTTCTTTTTAAACTTTTTTAATTCCTTTTCAAACTCTTCTACTTTTCTAAAAGTAAGAGAATCATTATTTGACTTCATATTCCCTTACTGAAAATTTTTTATGCCTATAAAAAACAAAATCATAGTCTATGATCTTTTTATTTCCAGTTACAATATACGGAACATCTTCATGTGAATAATTGCTTATCTCTCCAGCTTGCATGTCCGAGCAACGATTTATAACCTCTTTTATTACCCCTATCTCTTTTTCACTAAGTAAACTCAAAGAGGGCGTCTCCAGAGAATCGTATTTAAATTGTGTATAATAAGGATAAACTTCTTCGAATTCTTTGATTTTACCTTCATTAATAAGTTCATTTTTATTGGATTGAAAATGAACAGGTGCAGGTCCATTTTCTATTTTACGGTAAGATTCTCCGGTCATTTTATTTTCATTTATCTCATAAAAATCAAAATCCGAAAAATATAACAGTTTATACAAAACAGTTCTTCCAAAATTTTGCTTATGTCCACATTCGTTTATTATAAAATGTAAAACAGCTTTAAACTTTTCTTTGTTGAACTCTTCCATAATACCCCATTTTCCAGTTTCATAATTCAATTAAATAAAAAGGTAACATGTTAAATTATTACTTCTAATATATATATTTTTTGTTATTATATGATTTTAAATAAAATCTAATAATTTTTAGAATCAGATATATTATCCTATTTTTAGAAAACATTTAATTAATTCCTGTAGAATAAATGATCTATAATGAAATTTACCTCAAATTATTATCAAAATGTGATCTTATGAAAAATAATCTTTTTAATCAGGATTCGATTAAAAAATACACTAATAATTTTATATTAACTGAACAGAAACAAAAGAGACTTAAAAGATATATTGAAAGGGTACAGAATAATGAATTTAAAGGGGAAACAAAAGGATATCCTGCATTTCTTAAGTTTCTTGAGGATATACTAGATTATGAAGAAGATAAACATATTAGTTTTGATGATAACGTTGATATAGGTTCTGATAGGGTTGAATTTGCTTTAAAAGATAACGATGGAAAATTCATGGTTATTGAACTTAAAGGGCAAAATGCAGATCTGGATAAACCACAAAATAGAGCTAATGATAAAAGAACACCTGTTGAACAGGCTTTTGGTTATGCTCAACATTCAAGTAAAAAATCAGGGTTAGTACAATGGATCCTTGTATCAAATTATAAAGAATTTAGATTGTATAATTATGAAAAAAGGCTTGGCGAATATATTTCTTTTAATGTTGAAGATCTTTTAAATGAAGATGAATTTAAATATTTTATGTTTGCATTTTCTAAAGAATCTCATGTTGATTTAAAAGCAATTAACGATGTAGTAAATGAGAATTATATTGAAAAAACTCAACTAGCTAACAACTTCTATAATCTGTTTAATGAAACTCGATTAATGATATTTAAAGAGCTTCATGAACTACATAGAATGGATAAGAATGATGCAATTTCCAATGCTCAAACAATATTAGATAGATTTATTTTTATTAGCTTTTCTTCCAGTAGAAATCTTTTACCTCCAGATATTGCACGTAATATATTGTTAGATAGGATTAAAAGTGAGAATATAAGGGATCATGAAATATGGAGAGATTTAAATTATTTATTTATAGATGTAAATGAGGGTAATAAAGACAGAAATATCTCTGAATATAATGGCGGTTTATTTAAAGAAGATTTAACGGATATTAAACTTAAAGATATTATAAATGATAAAAATTTCTTTAAAGATGTTTATCAAAAATGGAACTTCAAAGAGTTTGAAGACAGGCTAGGAAAAGAAATTAATAAATCTACATTACAACGAATTAATCCAATATACATCAATTTACTTATAATCTCATATTTTGACTTTTCAGAAGAAAACAAGGAAGATAATAAACATAAATTAGATATAGAAATATTAGGACATATCTTTGAAAATTCTATTGGTGATATTGAAGAGCTTAAAGAAGATTCCAAAGGAAGGCGTAAAAAGGAAGGAATTTTCTATACTCCAGATTATATAACTGATTATATATGTAAAAATACTATTATTCCTTATTTGGGTAGTTCAGGTAACGTGAATACTGTTGATGAGTTGTTAAAAGAGTTCTCTGCAGGGCGTGAGGTTGAGAAATTAGATGAAAAACTTAAAAATATTAAAATTATTGATCCTGCGTGTGGATCTGGAGCATTTCTAAATAAAGCAACTGACATTCTTCTAGATATTCATAAAGGAATATTTAAGATTAAAAAAGGTTATAAAACGTCCATACCAATGAGAGTAGGTAAAGGAAAGGGAAGAAAGACTGAAAACGTCCAACATATGGATATAGGCGTATATGTCTTTGATGCTCTTAGCAAAAGACGTGAAATTCTATTAGATAATATCTATGGTGTTGATTTGAACTCGGAATCTGTTGAAATTACTAAACTTTCTTTATTTTTAAAGGTCTGTGAAAAAGGTAAAAAACTTCCAAAGTTGGATAATAATATTAAATGTGGAAATTCACTTATCGATGATTCTGATTTTACAGATAAACCGTTTAAATGGGAAGAAGAATTCCCTGAGATATTTAATAATGGTGGTTTTGACATAGTCATTGGAAACCCCCCTTATGGAATTTTTATAGATGAATATGTAATGAACTATTATTCCACCCATTTTCCATTGACACAATACAAAATGAATCTATATATATTATTTATAGAACGAATGCTACAAATTTTTAATAATTCAATAGTTCATTTTATCATTCCTAAATCTTTACTATTCAATTCTTATCATGGAATGCTAAGAAAGGAACTTCTTCTAAAAACTGAGATTAATGAAATATTCACTATAACAGAGAAGGTCTTTGCTGATGCGGAAGTTGGAGGTAGTCTACTATTAAAATTTACTTTAAATGATACACCCAATCCTGAGAATAATATTAAATTAAGAACTGCAGAAAAAGTTCAAAATGTAAAAATGCAATCAGGTATAAAAGAAAATTATATACCTCAAGAATATTTTTTGTCTATTCCTAATTATGAAATATCTTTTTTATCATCTAGTTCACAAGTATTATTGACAAAATTATTAAAGCTTAAAACTATTCATGATTTTTATATATTGAAAAATGGTTTAAATCCCGGTAATATTAAGCACATCTTAATTTCAAACAAAAAAGAAACTTCATTTTTTAAACCAATAATATGGGGACGAGATATTACAAGATACGATATAAATTGGTCTGGACAATACGTGAATTATGATAAAAGAATAACAAGTACCATTTCTATAGCTGATTTACAATCTAAACCGGGTATGAAAAAGCAAAATAAAGTTGATTTGCGTTGGAGGACTCCAGATATATTTGAAAATGAAAAAATTGTTATTAGAAAAACTGGGGATTCGTTAATTTGTTGTTATGATGATAAAAATTTTTATTTTGATACTTTAGTGCATGGAATATATCTAAAAGATAAAAACTTTAGTCTAAAATTTTTAATGGCTATTTTAAATTCTTACCCTGCAACATACTTCTATCGATTATTACATGATATAAAAGGGAAAATTTTTGCAAAAATAAGTCTAAAAAACCTTGGAATGTTCCCCCTTCCTGAAATCGGTTTAGATGAACAGCAACCATTTATCGAAAGGGCAGATATTATGCTTCATCTTAATAGACAACTCCAGAATGAAATTAATGGTTTTAAGTATTGGATTCAAAAGGAATTCCATGTTGAAAAGCTATCTAAGAAACTTGAAAAATATTATGAATTATCAAAGGATGAATTCATAATTGAAATGAGGAAAAAGAAAGTTAACACTAAATCCCGGAAGAACAGGGAATACTTAGAGCGAGAATTCAGTGAAAGTATTAAAATTACAAATCCATTGCTCCAGGAGATAGAACTAACTAATAATGAGATTGACCAAATGGTATATAAACTCTATAGGTTGACTGATGATGAAATTAAAATAATTGAAGATAGCGTTTAAAAGGTTGAATTTTTAATATATGTATATTTCAGGGTGATAAATTGCTTAAAGAGTCTTTATTCAAAGAAAATCTAAATATTTCAATTGATTCTGAAAGTTTTCAAGACCTACTTTTAAATAAAAATAAAAATGCTGAAATTATTCTAGAACAATTAACATCCAGTGAGAACGTTAAATACTTCGAAATTATTAGATCTCCTTTGGAAACAGATTCTCCTGAGTTATTAAAAAAAATACCTTATTTCACAATTAAAGAAACTCAAGATAGTAAATTACGTTATGGAATGAATGATCTTTCAGCATTATATACTCATAATCCACTTAAGATTTCAGAACATCCCAATAATATATTGTCGTACAGTCAAATTAGATTTACAAGAAAAATATCATATGAAATCGGTAAAAGAATATTAAACAAATCTGATTTGAATGAAGCCGAGATAAATGCAATGAAGTTAATGATAATTCAACCTTATTTAAAGTCAAATGCGAAAATATTCATAACCGAAAACCCTCTGATTCTTAAATGTAAGGAAAAATTTTATCATATAATAGATTATCCTCCAATTATTGTTAATTTAGAGATAGCTAAAGAGATTATTGGATTATATATGAGATATAAAAATAATTATGATATTAATATCAATTCCGACAATATTAACATAAACTTTCCAATTAATAAACATGAATTTTATGAAAATTCCTTATTATTAAAGATTTCAAATTTGCCATTTAGATCAGATAACTTTGGAGATCTTACCAAACCATTAATCAACCGTTTTTTATATCTTTTAATGAGTTTAGATGAGATAGGGATTCAACATTATAATGGTACAGATAGAACTTCAATGTTCAACAGTTTATATCATTTTAATTATTTTTTATCACTAATAACAGGAATTTTTGATAATCTAGCCATTATTACAAAAAATAAATACGAAATATTTGCAGAAACGAATAATGACATCACATTAAATCCCAAAAATTCTAAAAAAATCATTTTGAAAGGCATTAAACAGAAGAATGAATCTCTTTACAAACATTTAGTATATTATTCAGAATTTATTGGGCTTATTCATGAATTAAGAAATACAATCATGCACAATGAAATGCTTGAAAATGGTGCATTTCATAAAAACCCTTATGTAGTTGCTAAAGGGGTAAAAATACCAAATAAAATATTTAAAAAACTTAAAATGTGTCCAAATGATTTGGATAAATCAAAAAAACATGAATTTTGGGGAGTTTTAACTGTAGATTCAAATAATAATGGCTATGTAGATTTATTTAAATTTACAAAATCATCTTGTATCGAACTTTTTAGATTTACAAATACTTATATGGAATTGATTGGGCAAAATAATTTTATTATGGTTTTAAAAAAAGAAAAATCATCTTATCCTGAATTTTTAGAATTATTTGAGAAAAATAAATTTGACTTAGTTCTCTAGATAAAATTATTTCGTAATATATATCTATAACGAAGTTCAATAAATATTTAAAAAACTTCAATAAATAATATAAAACTTTAAAACCACCTAAAACATACAAGTGACTATAGGTGAAATCATGCCAGAAAACAAAACTAGAGGCAGACCCAAAGCAAAAGAAAAGATGGAACAAATTACAATCAAGTTACCACCCAAGATGTTAGAAGGATTAAGAGAATTATCAGATGAGAGCTACAATCCTATGAGTTATCATATTCGCCAAGCTTTAGCAGAATATTTAAGAAAAAAATAAACATTAATCCTGTAAGTATAATTGAACTCCAAGATAACTCTCTTCTAATTGATCACATCTAAATTTAAATAACACTATATTATTACCTCAAAATATCTTGTTTAATATAATTGGAATTGATTAAATGATGGTTAATGAGGTTTTTAAGCTTATTTAAAAGATTAAGATTCCAACTGACAAAAAGTTAAAGGATTAAGATTATTAATATTATAACTTCTGCATATTTCTAGAATCTTAAATAGTAAATAATAAATTATAGTTTTTAATGATTTATGTTTAATGGGGTTTTTTAAAATGAATCAGTTTAAAAAGGTGACTGAAATTGTATTGTAAAGAGTGTGGGGCTGAAATAGAGAATGGAAAGTTCTGTAGTGAATGTGGTACAAGTATAAATTCTACTAAAAAAAAGGAAGGATCTGAAAAGAAAACGACTAAAAAATTAAAAGTATGGGAATCGGTTGCATTACTTATCTTACTTCCACTTGCGTTATATTGGATATTGGGAATTTTATTTGCAGTTGCTGGTCTTATAATCGCTGTAATTTATATTTTGTATAATGATCATCAATCAAAAGGTGGTTAAATGTATTGTAAAGAGTGTGGAGCTAAAATAGAAGATGGTAAGTTTTGTAGTGAATGTGGAGCTAATCTAAAACCAGTACCCCCAAAACAAAAAGAAAGACAACCTGTTAGTGTTCATACTGCAGATATTTTATTAACACTAATAATTCCAATATTAGGAATATTTATTGGGATTGATTATTTATTAAAGAATAAAGGGGAAGGAGAGAGGGGAATAGGTATTATTATTTTAAGTTTATTTTTAATTCTTATTTATGGAGCAATTCTAATTATGATTGGAATAAGGATATAACATAGTTTACAAGTTATCATTTTGTAGATAATGATAATACATGATAAATCTTTACACTTGCAATTTTGATAAAGGTGTATATAAAGGCATCGGTTTAAGTGTATATTTTGATTATATCAACAGTAACGATCAAGTAAACAAATACCTTATCAATAAACCCTTCATTTTATAGAGGTTGTATGTTTTACTAAAAAGTAGCTACTGGAACATACTCTAACCCCATAACACATATTTTAAAATAATCAAACAAGCTTCTAATCCTATTAGTTGGGTTCATTTAATTAGAGTTGTTCACGTGAATACTTATTAAAAAATTAGCTAAATTTCAGTAAATAAATGTTAAAAATCGAGTTTTCAAACCTAGAAGATTTTTGCAGTTCTTCGAAAGTGCGGTTACTACACTCAAAGTTGTTAGTAAATCCAATCTAATTAGGATAGCAATAACTGAATATATCATGAAATATAAGGAATTATTAGAGTAATTATATTATTAAAATGGGGTTTTTTGATGGTTAAATGTCCTAAATGTGGGTCAAAAAATGATAATATTAATGATTTTTGTTTAGAATGTGGAAATAATTTAAAATCATTAGAAACTACTAAATTCAATAAAAAAGCTATATTGCTCGGAATTATTACTCTATTTTTTTTACTAATAATCAGAACTTTAATTCATTTTGATACGTTATTTTTATATACCATTTCCATGATGTTTATTTTTTTCGTAAGTGGAGTTATTACAGGGTATACTGCTAATAAACTATATATTAGTAGTTCAATTATGAATGGGTTAATTGTAGGGATCATATTTAGTATAGTTGGTCTTATAATCTTACAAACCATATATCCTATACTCTATGGTTATACTTACTTCATTTTCTTATTATTCGCAATGTTTTGTGGGATAGGAGGAGGTTTAGGAGGTTATATAAAAATTCAAATGAAATTAAAAAAAACTTCGGGATTTGGGGAGAATAAATAAGATTAATTATTTGGAGGGAATGAAAATGAAAAAATTGTTAATGGGTGGAATTTTCTTGATTTTAGCAGTTGTTTTAGTAAGTGGTTGCACGAGTAGTGGAAATAATACACAAACAGCAGCACCAATAAATGTCACAAATGTAACAGCAGGTCCAGGTGAATTTGGTATGTATACCGTGACTGCTGCAATAACTCCTAATGAGAATTTAGATTATCTTGAAATGGTAGCAATATGGTATGATTCAAGCAATGCTGTTATTCAAACATCTTCTCTACTCTGGAATGTCAATAATCCGCAAGCAGGACAAGTTTACAAAGCTAAAGGTGAAGATTCATTATATCAGAAGGGCACACCTACAAGAGTAGAAATATATATCTTTGATTCCGTATTTAGTGGTGGAGATACTTCCAAGGCAATATATCACCATACAGTTACTTTCAAATGATTATAAATCATTATTGGAAAAATAATCAATTTTTTTTAATTTTAATAAATATCTTTAATCTTGGAAAATACTTAATCTGAATATTTTGTCCTTTAAGTTTGAATCTCTAGGCTTTTTTCTTTTATTTCAATGCAAATGGGCAATATTAGTAATTCAAATTTAATTAAAATAACAAATAACTAATATTCATGAAAATACGTAACCATACCCAAAGCGGCAATTAACGACTACGCCGGCAACAACTTAGCAGCTAAATACACCTAAAAATTCAAAACAGGGGCATAAAAAACCTACTACTTTTTCCTTTTTTATTTTAAATGATATTATTTGAAAAATGGGGTTATACTCATACTCAAATCGCATGGATATACTATGAATTGATGTATAAAATTGCTTAAAAGTATTATAAAATATTTGAGAAACATAGTAGAAATTCAAATTCTCTGATGTGAAAAAGTCACATAATCCCTTTTTATTAAATGTATTTTATTATTTTGTAATAACAAGTCATAAAATATAAGTTTACCAATTAAAACTTGGATATCATCATGATTTCAAAAAAAGAATAAAAATGTAGATGTTAGAACGAATGGGTTACAGATGCAACTCCAAATTCTGCAGAAGTGCTTTGAGTTTCTACAGGATTACCTCCATCTAATATTTGAACTGTTAAAGTTCCTGTACCATTGTCATGTTTTTGGAAATTAGTTGATACTATCCCCGGATTCTCGCCTAATGGAAACTTTTGTGGGCCTGTACCTTCTACTGATCTAGTACCGGTAGAATCGGCAATAGCGCCCGTCCAAGGACCAGAATAACTCACACTAATTTCTACTTGACTACTACTACTCGAGGTAGGAGTGGTTGATTGGGGAGTAGTTGCTTGATTTGTTGTAGTGGGTAAGTTTGTTGTAGTCTTATCTGGAGTGAACATTCCTGTTATCCCTGCTATCAGAATTAATCCTAAACAACAAACACCTAATATACTCGCTACTTTGATACCATTAGATTGTTCATTCCAAGTTTTTAATATCCCCTCTTTAGATTCTTGGTTTTTATTAGAAATAGGTGGTTTTGGTGGTATTCTCAATAATTTTTTACATGATTTACACAATCGTGCATTTTCAGGATTTTCTGTACCACATTTAGGACAAGTAACTGTTTTTTCCATTTTTTTCTTGTTATTACCAATGCTTCCAAGATTTTCTACATGATTTAATTTTCCTCCACAATCACATTTGAGTTCAAAATCGTCTGGAGATTCTCCTTGTTGTAATTCATAGTAACCTCCACATTTTTCACATACTAAATACCCCATTAAAAACCCCCTTTACTAAGTATAAAATATTTAATTGCTTTAATAAGAATAGCGAACCCAATTCCTCCAATTAATCCAGAAATGAATCTAACTTTATTATTACTCTCTCTAAAACCAGATAATTGTGTTGTACCATCTATAAAGGTTGGAATTATCATCAAAAATCCAAGAATAATTAATAGTGAGGTATACTCTACAAAATTGAAATATACATAAGTAAAATAAGAAAATGCACCTAGATATAAACCTGTACATCTTGAACAAACTGGAAAATAGTATCCTTGGATATTAAATGATCGTTCAGGGATACGATGGCATATAAACTGAGTAAAAAACGTCAAAAAATGAATTTTCAGTGATATTCTATTTAACGACCACATCATAACTCCTTGAAAAATCTTCTAGAACATTTATGATATTGCATTTTAATAATATTACATATAATATTTGATAGTGTTACTCTTATATAAATTAATTGAAATGTTTTGGATATTTATAATTTTATTTCGTTATATGGAAGTTTAACGAAGTAGCTTATTTTAGATATATTTATTTATAAATAAACTTAAAAAACATTATATAATATATGTTCCGTAGATATTAAATGAGGTATCAACATGAATGAAAAACCAATCTTTAAGCAATTGAACTTTAAACTATCAGAAAAACAACTCGAAGACTTGGAAAAACTATCATCTGCAATGGGTAATGTTTCTAAATCAAACTTGATTAGAATTGCAATAACTGAATATATAATGAAATATAATGAGTTATTAGAGTAGTATAGAAGGTTACAAATTTAATCCCAACCTTTTTTTTCAAGATTTTCTGGAATAACTCCGCACATGTTTTCCTTAATTACAGGATATAACTTATTTATAGATCCAAATCGAAAAGTAAGGTAATCTTCATTTATGAGATACATAATTATCTCTTTGGTTAGTACTCCCCTCTTTTTAACATCTACTATTTTATCCCATTCAATTTTGACATCTTTAGCGTATTTTTTTCCAAAACTGATTTTCAGTCCTTTTTTATGTGTAGAAACATAACCATCCATTTGTTTATGTAATATGTTACCACTTGTGGCGGCGAAACCAACAAATCCCATTAATAATGTTGCAGTAGCTTTTGATTCTGCACTCCTTTCTTGAACTACTGGAATAGTAACAGTAAATTTAAGTGGATTATCAAGCATTTTAATTGTTTTAGGGGTATGAATGTTCAAACCATTATGTTTAGACAGGGATGTAGTTTTAGGAGGTTCATTTGTAGAACTGACTCCAATTGGATTTCCACACTCACTACAAAAATTGGCAGTTTCTTCCATTATATGACCGCATTGATTACATTTAACCATTTAGCCACCACATTTGTTTAATTGTTGTCAATAAAAATTAAATATTACATATATTATTTGATAGTGTTACTTATTATTTAAATAAATTGAAATTTATTATTATATAAGTCATAACGAAATAATCTGAAACTTAACAGAAAAACAATCAAAAGACCTTGAAAAACTATCAACTGCAATGGGTAATGTTAGTAAATCTAATTTAATTAGGATAGCAATAACAGAATATATAATGAATATAGACTGTATATAAAATTGTAAGATGCTATAATATATTCTCTGGGATGTTTTTTCATGGTAAAACAAGAAAAATTTAAAATAAGCTCAAAAATTCCTTCAGAAATCAGAGTATACCGACAAAAAATCGATAAAATAGTAAAGTTAGAACATAGATATTGGAAGGAAATTCAGAAAAAAAAATCATTATTTAAAGAAATTGATGCAGATTTAGACAGAAAAATTGAGTCGATTTTCCCTTCTAATGTTTCTATTCGAATTTATGCATGTAAAAATGGTATAATCTTATTAAGATATATAGAATTTAATATGCCTACAAAATTCCAAATTTTTTACTCTCTTACACCCTTGGAAACTTTCATGAATGCCGTGCCCATCCCTACTGAATCCGGAGAGTTTCTCATTCCAATGCCTCTTGGAGAAAATTATCAGTTTATAAATTGTATATTTAATAATGTAACAATTAAATGGCTTAATATAAGTTCTTATTTATATGGTAATAGTAATTTAATTGAAATTGAAGATGCACTAACTGATTTAGATATATATGTGAATGGAATGCTTAATAATTCCCATTTTGAGGTTGGAGTCACGAAACAAGAGGATAAAAAAAATATTATAAAAGTTTTTAAAGAAAAACTTAAAGAATTTGAAGAATTATTAAAAAAAGCACAAGTTGAAGAGGATATACAAAAATTTCTAAACAAGAACCCACTTCTAATTCAACCCCACTCAAAAAAAATACCAAAACAAAAATTAGGAGAAGATTGGGTAACAGACTTTGTTTTGATTAATATTCTTGATCAAGGGCACAAATACACTTTTGTAGAAATAGAAAAATCGGATATGCCTATTTTAACTAAAAATAATGAATTTACGTCAAAATTTAAACATGCTGAAAAACAGATTTTGGATTGGGATATTTGGTTAGAAAAAAATCTAAATTATATAAAAAATAAATTAAAAAGTTTTGAATACCCTCCAGATTATCTGATTATAGGTGGAAGATCTAAGGATATGGGAGAAAATGAGAAACAATATATTAAAGCATATAATCGTAAAAACGATATTACCTTTTTAACTTACGACGATCTTTTAAAAAGAGCTGAAGAATTTGTAAAAAGCTTAGAGGATAATTAACTTCATGAATATTAAGAATGAGTATGTTATAAATTATTAGAATAGCAATAACTGAATATATTATGAAATATCAAGTGTTGCTGGAAGACGTGGTATAATACAATATTAATAATAAATTGGATAATAAGTAGGAAGGATTATGATGTATTGTCAAGAATGTGGAACTGAAATCAAAGAAGGAAATTTCTGTAAAAAATGTAATAAAGATATTAAACTCAAAACTCCTAATAATAAAATCAATTCCAATAAAGAGATAAAAAATAAGTTAGCTTCTAGAAGAAAAGAAGTAAATAAAAATCTTAAACCTGCACCAAAAATAACTCGAAAAGAAATTATTATTGCAGTGGTTTGTCTTTTAGTTTTAGTGGGAATAGTAGTGTTGGGAGGGGCTTTTTTTCAAATTTTTAAAGGCTAATAGTTAGTATGATTGGGGGTATGGTTTATTAATGGTTAAATGTCCTGAATGTGGGTCAAAAAATGATAATGGTAATGTTTATTGTTCTGAGTGTGGTAACAATCTAAAAATATTATCCAAAACCAGTAATTTTAATAAAAAAGCTATATTGTTAGGGATTATCATTCTATATTTTCTATTGACTATTTCTGGAAACTTAAAATTTAATAATTTACCCATGATATTGATAAGTATTATATTAAGTTATTTTATAAGTGGTTTTATTACAGGTTATACAGCCGACAGACTATATACAAGAAGTTCCATCCTAAATGGTTTAGTTGTGGGAATTATAATAACTATCCCTATGTCTATACTTGTTTCTGAACTTGCATCAGATTATGATCCAGAATTTACTTATTATTCATTTATTTTTCTTTTGTTAATGATTTTTCTTTGTGGATTAGGAGGAGGTTTAGGAGGTTATATTAAGTTAAAGAAAAATCTGGGAAAAAGTAAAGAAGTAATGATTTAAAATAACTGAATATATAAAGACCTGTTGGAAGGGATTTAAAGTCTCAATAAATTTTAAATTTATTTCAAGTATCCATTAACAGGACATCCAAAACTAACAAAAACTTTTAATTTGTTTTAACGATTTTAAATCCAACTTAATACGGATAGCAATAACTGAATATATAATGGAATATACTGACTTGTAAAAGAGGATTAAAATGTTATTTATATTAATTTTCGGAATAATTTTCTTGTTTATTGGATTAAAAAATTTAATAAAAGTTGGAAAACATTATTCATTATTGAAAAGAAAGCACCCATTGATATTGTAGGGTTAATAGGATCTGCGTTAGTTTTTATATTAGGAAGTTATCTTATTTTGACTAATCTAACTTTCTAATAATGGGTATGTTAGTAAATACATCTAATTAAAATAGCAATAACTGAATATAATTGTTTTACTCTTTTTTACAGCCTGTTAATTTATCAAATATATTTTTAAATTGTTGTTTATCGGATCCGTTTTCTAATGATTCAAGTATAATATCCATACATTGGTGTTGGATAGTTGTTTGGAGTTCACTATTTCCTTTATTATAACAGCCTCGAATGGAATTAAACAGCTCAATGGTTATATATTCCAATGTTGCTTCTTTGCTATTCAGTACCTTATCATTTTTTGTCATCGTTATCACTTCCATCTGTTAGGGCTTTGATGTTCTTAGGTATCCGATTAAATAAACGATTCATGAAACTAAGATTTTCTAATTTAGTTATTGCTACTAAATAATTTTTATTCAGACGTTCCAATGAGATTATTTGATATAATAATTTATCATGCTTATCTTGTAAGTCCTGTACCTTTTCTTTATGTTCCTTAAGATCCATTGTTAAATCTGTTATTGTATTTTCTTGTAATTCCATGTTTAATATTTTATTTTTATATTCAACAGGTATTATCATGACTTCTTGTTTATCATTGAAAGGGCTTTCACGTTCTGGAATAGTGATTGTAAATTGAACGGTTGTATATTTCTCCTTTTTTCCATCTTTTAGCGTTCTTGATAATTCCCTTGAATATCTTTTAACTGTACTTATTGATATTATATTAGATATTATCATGTAAATATAATAATAGGTTTTAGGACTTTAATTATAGAGTTTCCATACAAATAGATTATATCAACAGAAAAGTAGTATGCTAAATACCCTATTTAGTGTATATCATTAGGGTTAAACTTGGATTTAAAATCTCATATTGACAAATTCTTGACAAATTATGTCCAACTTACAATATTTCAAAAGTTAAGTTATAAAAATAAATATGGTAGGGTAAGTTAGGTTATACACTATTCAAAAAGTAGTCAAAAACCGGTCAAAAGGTGTCAAAAAACTATGTCCATAAAACACTCTCTCAGGACATTAACAAATAAGGTTAATATTAAGTTATACCAGTATTGGGGTTCTAACAAGTTTGATTTAAAATCCGATACCAACTGAAAAATAAGGGTAATGGTATGTGTCAAAACCAAACTAATTTGTCAATTAATTGTTAAGTTAATGTCAAGAAATAGGATTGTTAAAGTATTGTTAAGTTATTGTTAAACAACTTGCATATTATTGCAGTTACTTGCATTTTCATAACTGTTGGATTTTATTTTGTACCTGTTGAATTATTGTTGAATTTTCAGGTTAAAAAAGTCATATTTAAAATGTCACTTTTCACTTTTTAGGTAACTTTTTTGAGATGGGTTTGTGCTTAATTATTTTTATATTATATCCATGAAATTAGTTAATATAAATGGTTTTAACTTAAAACAAGGGAGTATTAAGAAGTTTATCAGTTTTATTTCAGATTCACTTTTAAACACAATTATTCTTTTTTCATGATAATTTAGTGCTTATGACTTTTTTTATTAGAGGGTTTTTTGTCATGTTAATGTCATTAGTTTACAGGTTGAAAATATCTTAAATTTTCTTCCAATATCATTCCTATAATATTCCTTTTTATTGTTTTTATGCTAGGATAATTTCGGTTAAAAAATGTTAATTTAATAATAATAAAAAAAATAATAAGTAATAATAAAATGGGGGTTCAATTATGGATAATGATACAAAACTAATCTTAATGGTCGTTATAATAATTGTAGTTGTAGGATTATTTGCTTATGCAAACTTTGCCGCACAACAAAGACTTATGGGATAAAAAAAAGAGGATGGTTCAAATATGAGTTATTGTCCAGTTTGTGGGAAAGATATTGGTGAAAAACCTTTTGATGAAGGTGGTTGGTGTCCTAATTGTGTTGGCACTAAGGAATATATGGAATTAGAAGGAAAACTTGAGGAATATAAAAAGAACGAAGAATCCTTAGAAAAAAATAAGATGGGAGCAAATATGGGGGTTGTTGGATGGGTTGCTTGGAATGAAAAGAAGAAAAGAGAATGTAAAAAAGATTAATAGTAATTCGTGTGCCGTACATTTTGTTTAATTCTTATTCTACTTTCTTCTGGAAGTAAAAATTAATTTATTGTTAAAGAACCTTCCAGGATCCTTCCATAAACCTTCCTTTTTATTCCTTTTTTATAGACGGCCAAAACTGCCAAAACTTACCTTTTTTATAGACTGGTAGAATTGGTAATATACTTTAAATATCGTGGAATTTATTTTGTTGAATTACCATTCTTAAACTTATTTAATAAATTATCCATTTTATTAAAATCATAATCCACACTACATAATAAGTCATCAAAGGTAAGATTTAAAAATTCATGAAGTTTATCAGATTCCACGTCAATATTAAAAATATTTTTTAATAACAGGTGCATCATATATTCCATTCTACGATTATGAGTTGAATCTCTACATTCAAAACATGTTAATTTTTGATTTAACAGGTCTATCTTTTCGGATTTATTGAAAGAATGTTTATCTAAACTTCTAATTTTATCATCAAAGTTGCTCAAAGTGTCTTCCATGTATTGAACTTCTTTTTTAGGTACACTACTACATAAACGATATTCGGTTAAACAATAACCCTCATCATGAAGGAATATATCACTTACAGGTCTATCATGGTATATTACCTCTTTAAAATCTGTTTGTTCATTATTAAGAACCATTTTATCCCAATCAGGCTCGTTTCTTGGAACATATCTTTAAGGTGTGGATAATATTTAATAGCTTCTTGGATACTTTCATCTTCCATAGTCTTAACGTTATCAAAATAGGCTTTTCTTTTAGGGTAATGATTCTTAAAATGTCTTGAAATTGACATCTCAGTGATAAGTTCTTGTTTATCTCCCATATAAACTTTAATATCTTTGAATGGGTGCTTAAGTTCGTACATGTGTTCTATTTCTTTTTGATACTTACTATTACATACCTTACATTTAGGTTCATGACCTCTCAGGGCGTTCTTTTCCTTAATTCTCCTTTTCTGAGAGTCTTCTCCTATGCTTTCAATAAGAGAAACCATTTTATTATATTCTTTCATCTTGATTACCTCCAATTAATTCACATAAATTAACGATAGTTCACTTTTAACACTAAATTATAAGAAATTCCATTAGTTGAAAAATTATGATTCAGGTTCAATCAGTAAATACTATATTTTATATGTCTTGCTGAATTATTCAGAACTAAATAAAACCTCCAATGTATTACTAACAATTAATTTATATTCAAATCCGATTTCAACAATAATCATGATATAACGTTTAACGACAACTTTTTTATATGTCCAGAAAAGGTGCCACTTTACTGTAATTTAAGGGTATTTTTAACGGATCCATAATATCCGCCCCATAATCCACTAAACTTTTACTAAACCTGTACTAAATTTCATTTGGTTTATTCAAATCTGATTCTTGTTGTAGATCCCTGAATTTATTTGTAGCTTGGATCCATCCTTCAGACTTAAAATCAATATATCCCTTATCTTTTAGATAGTTAAATGCTCCCCAACACCTTAAATGAGAACTGTCAGTTTTAATTTCTAATTTATCTACGAAAGATTTCAAAGCAATTGAACCATTTTCTATTAAAATTGTATAAGATTCGGTTATTTCATTATCTTTGATTGAATCATTATCTAATAATGGAATGTCTTCATAATTCGGTTCTTTTAAGTATTTTGGTTTTTTATTGGTTTTATCTTCTACTTTTAAATATGGAAAATTTTCTGTATTTGATTTTTGTAGTTCTATTTTTATTCCTCTGCTTTCAGCTCTGTTTGTTGCCTTTTCTAAGTTAATTTCAATTTTTACAGGTTTGGTTTTGTGAATTCTTTTTATTATTTGAAGTTTTTTAAGATCTGATTTTGCACGTTGCCAATTATAATTTTCAATTTCATTAGTCATTAATTCAGATAGTTTATTGTATGTTGTATTTTCGATTTTTTCTTCTAAAATTATTTTTAAGAGTATTTCTTCAGTATCGTTGAGTTCATCTTTTCTTTTTTTACGATATTCTATAGCATATGAAACCATAAGATCATATAAATCATATTTTATATTGTTATTGTTATCAATCACCTTAGATAATGCTAGAATAGGTAAAAACTTGTTATAGTCTCTACCTTCAAGTCCTTCTATGTCTCCAATATTTTCATAAGCTTTAATGATTTCATCTTGGTACATTAGAGATGTTGCCATGCATTTTTGTTGTATAGTTTGGAAGTATGGATCTTTATGGATTTTTGCAGAATTACGGCGTTTATCTTTATCTGAAGTTTCAACCATTTGGATTATAATTCCTTTTTCTTCTAATACGTCATCTATATCCCTTGTTCCAATAGCTACTGAAGAAGCAACATTAAATTGTTCTAATCCATGATTATCTTTGTTTACCCTGTCAATAGTGGAATATAAATACCATGCACTTTCTAAATATTGTGTAATAACTTGTTTTTTCTCATTAGATTTTCTTACTTCTTCATAGTGGTCAATTGTGAAAAATCCTTTTGTAGCTGAAGCTTTTCTAAATAATAATGCTTCTGATGAACTTCCAGATATATAACCCGATCCATTAAAACATAAATTGCTTAAAAGAGTTAATGCTGTTGATTTTCCAACATCTCTCAAACCATAAAAAGTAATATAAGGAAACCATACAAAAATAGCTCTAAGATATGTTCCTAAAACCCATAGAACAAAAAAATAATGTTCATTTTGATTTTTAAGTTCAAGATATACCTGTGTATTTTGAAGCACTGAATCAAAAAGCTCTGAGATATTATTATATGCAAAATTACCATTTATATGTATTTGATGCGATAAATCACGTATAGCCCTTAATGTTCTTTCATTGAGGGGTTGTTTGTAACCTTTACATATATACACATTTTCGGGGGGTTCTTTTTTTATCGTATCAAACTTTTGTAATGCTTTAATTAATTTATTACGGCTTATCCCGAAGATTCCTTTTATGCCTCCAGAATACACTGAAGCATAGATTAAACCATCTATGTCGTTGAAGAACATTCCATGATTAATATTTTTATCATTTTTCTCTGTTTTTCTAAAAAAATCATCTATATCATCTATATCTATTTTATTTTCCTTCTTAGCTTTTAATGTAGGTGCTTTAATTCCATATTTCAATTGTAAATACTGCAAAGCATGATCCAATCTTGATTCTTTGTTAATACGTTTAATAAAGTCTATTACATCCCCAGATTCATCTGAGCTATGGGAATACCAACTTTGTGTTTCTTCAAATATTACAAAACTAGGACTATCAGATTCCTGTTTTTTTATAGGGTTAAATAGTCTAATAACATTTCCATGTTCTCTTATTTCTTGTGGTTCATACCAATCTGGGAAATGTTCTTTTATTATATCTAACAGACTAAACTTTTCATGTAATTGCTTTTTAAACTGTTTAATATCGTTTGGTTGTTGGTTTTCTATTTTCTCTATATTTATGAGGCTTTTGGGAAGTTTATTTTTTACATAGTCTTTTACATTTTGAACAGTTTTGATTGGTTTATTCTTTACAATTTCATAAAAATTTTGATTATAACTTGAAGGTGGGATCATTACATAAGATCCTATTCCCTGAATGTCTAAAGGTAACTTCAAAAATCGTTTCCTTTTATCTACCGGTTCAATGCTATAATAATAAGCATGATAACCTCCATTTGGGGTCTTTGTAATCAATGTTTCATCATTCTCGAAGTATTCAAAGAATAACTGATTATCCATGTCAACAACTATTAGATATTTATTTTCTCTTAATGGATCTCCACATATTAAAGCATAATTGTTGATTTGTTTTCTAATCAATTTTTTTATTGGATATTTCTTTTTTTGATATTCTTTCCAACTATAACCGGGATTTTTAGGAGCATAACCCTTCTTGTTTTTATCAAAAATTGGTATAATGTTTTTATTTCTTATTTCTTTAGGGAATTTATCTAAGAACTTCGAAACATTTTTATTCTCTTGAAACATATTCTCTTTTGGTAGGACATCTGTTTGGCGACGTACTGTCTTATCATTTTTTTTATTTTCCATTTAGAATCACCTTTATGAATCATTTTTATCATTTTATATAATTCCTTCCAGTTCTAAAAGTTTTTTTATGATTTTAATATAGTCTGGCGGGTTGTCCATGTCTTTTTTTTCTTCGTAAAGTTTTTTAATATCTTCAATAAACTTAGACATTTTTATCACCGTTTATTTTTAATATTAAACTCTTATGGTTTCCTTCTTTTACATTCCAAGAGAGTTTATCACCTTTTTTTATGTTCATTTCTTTAACCCATATTTTTGGAATATAAATATAGAAAGATCCTTTAACTTCCTGAACTGAGACATTATTTAGTTTCACCGTATGCACCTCCATTTTGTTATACTTAAGAATTGCTTGATTTTTTATCTATTTAAAGATTTTTTTTATCTTTAAAATCAAAATTAGTAAATATTTACTTCTTTTTTTGTTTTTGATAGATACTTATTGGTTTTAATATTTTTGATAAGTATTTACCGATAAATAAAAATTAGATAAAAATTAATCTAAAAATAATGAATTGGAGGTTGATTCAAAAATGGCACATAGAAATCAAACTAAATTACGGAGAAGTTTCATAATTCAAACACTTTTGGATGGTAATGAATGGCACACTCAAGAAATTCTAAAAAAAATAGGTGATTTAGAATATAAACGTTATTGTAGGGGTAAAGGTGTTTCTTATCAAGGTGATATAACTTTTATACCTGAAACAATAAACCCGGTAAATAATCCCAAACTCTCAATAATCTTAGGTAATTTAGTAAAAGAGGGGATACTTAGAACAAGAGCAATTTCGAGATTTGAAAAAGAAGGGAGTAAAAGATCTAGTGGAAATGTGTATTGGCTTGTTAAAAGTAATAAAGTACTTTATTTGATTTTGAAAAAAATAAATGGCTCTTTTGCTCGTTTAGATCTGCTATCTTCAGAATATGGCAAAAAATTAATAAATTTAGACTTAGTTGATGAAATAACTAAAATATTGAATCCCCTATGGACTGAAGAAGACAGACAATTTATCTTCTCTACTTTTAAAATATCTCCAACAGCATTATACAATTCATTAGAGGCATATTTCATTAAAGATAAGTATTGGTTTAAAAGTTGTTATCCAAAAACGAATGAGATAGTTCGTTTGCATATGAAAGAAAAATTTTTAATGGATCTCAAATTTTGGTTATATAATGATATGCAAACTACTCCTTTACGTGGTATGATTGATATTAAACTCATTTTTGATGTTTCAGTTTCCATAAAAATCGATAAGAAAGAAATAAAACAGAATAGTAAAATTGAAAGCCTTGAACCACCCATATACATGACTTCAGAACAGGTTTTAAAAAAAGTTCAGTTTGATGAAGAATGTAAACCAACAGAACTAGTTGAGTTAGAAAATGAGTTAGATACGTTACGAAATACTGAAGAAACATTAAAACGATATGTTTATGATTGTTTAAGGGAATTTTCAGAAGAAAAAGGAGAAGAAAAGAAACAAAAAAGAGATGAATTAATAAAAGAATATTATATTGTGAAATCAAATTTGAAAAAAAAATTAGTTCCATTAGAGCGAAAATTCTATCGAATGAATAAAAAATATATGAATGATTTTCCCTTTAAGATATGAATTAGGATAATATGCTTATTTAATCCTATCCTTAGCAAATTCTTTATCAAGATAAAGCTGTTCCATATATTTTATTCTTTTATCCATCCTAGCCATTTCTTCATCTTTTTCAGCTTTTAGATTTTTAATTTCTTCATCTTTTGCTTTAGAATCATTTTCATATAGGTCTTTTAATTGTTTATTTTCTTTTTGAAGTTTTTCAATAGCTTCTAAATTTTCTTCCATTACCACTTCTTCGTTAATAGATAAGTGTGGCAAAGCTTTACGATAATTATTTTTTAGATTTGCATAGTTGTTAGGGTTAAAATACCTCTCTGCAACATCACCTGTTTTTTGACCCATCAAATATTTAACATCATCTGTATTAATATTGGCTTCATTCCTTAATTGGTTAGCAAACCATTTTCTTAATTTATGACTCCTAAAATAATTTCTTTCTTTTCCATTAACTTCTATTCTATTGAAAATTTTTCTATATCTATGCATACGGTCAATATAATTCTCCACAACACGAGGTTTTAACCTCAAATCCTGAAGATGTTTGTTTCCATCTTCTTTAGGTAACCTTGAGATGTTCTTCATGAATATAGGTGATTCTGGTTCTAAATATTTTTCATCTCTTGATTCTAGTAAAGATGCTATGCTGTGAAGGACTTCCGGACCAGCAAAAGTATAAAATTCTATGTCAGTTTTTTTCCTCCGCAAATCAAAACATCCAATAAGATTACTATCACTTTTAACTTTATAAATTGCTTCTTTAAGAGTCAAATCCTCATTTTTTCCACTAACTGCATCAATAAAATCTTTAACATCCAATAAAAGAGCATCACTTAAGGACAAACCGGTCTGTGCTTGAGTTATAAAAAATGCTTGATATGTAGGTGAACTATTTTTAATTGCTTTTCTTATATCTTCAACAGTTAAAGCATGTTTAAAGTCTTCTTGGATCTTTTTTTTAGATATATCCGGAATAGGTGTAGGTTTAAGTTTGAAGATATGATAAAAACTTTTAATTTTGCTTATTTGTAAATTTATAGTTCCATATGAATAATTTTTTTTAGAATTTACCAAATAGGTAACATAATCATCAAAGGCTTCATTGAGCCACATATCAAACTCTGGAGTACGTTCTATCAAGTCTTTCTTATGTATATTGTATAATTCTGTTGGATTTTTATTAGTAAAATTGCAGAAATCCCTTATTGCATATATATAACCCTCTATGGTAGACGATGATATTCCTGTTTTCTTTTTTAAGAACTTTTTTAACGTACTATCATTTTCTATATCTTTTTTTGTTAATTTTCCTGACATATCACTCACTAAATATATTATTCATAATCATAATATAAAAAGGTTCTTCTTAAGAATAGTCTTTAAGGTGATAATGTGTGTTTGGAACTTGTAACTCCAAAACGTGAATTATAAAATAATCCTGGCCGGTGTATAAAATGGAAAAAATTAAGATCCTGATAGTTGAGGATGAAAGTATACTCGCTTTAGGACTGAAAAAGAAGTTAGAAAATTTAGGATATACTGTTACCGATATTGCTGCTTCTGGCCCTGAAACAATTAAAAAGGTAGCTCAAAACAAGCCAGATATTATTATGATGGATATTGTAATTAAGGGAGATATGGATGGTATAGAAACAGCTGCAAAATTAAATGAAACAGAATCAATACCAGTAATTTACCTTACAGCCTATGCTGATGATGAAATACTCAAAAGGGCAGCTACTACAGAACCTTATGGTTACATACTTAAACCTTATAAGGAAAAGGAATTGAAAGCCAATATCGAAATGACAATTTATCGAAAAAAGGCAGAACAAGAAGAAATTCTGGACTATGAAGATGTTTACAGAGGAGTAACTAGTTTTATAAACAAAAACGAAGACTCATTTAAAAAAGCCATATTTGGGTCATCACTAGATGAAATTGACACATCACTAGACATAGGTACAAACAAAATATACATCACAGCTCCAAGGGGACAGAAATCATCAACTAACGAAGATGTTTCAAAAATACTAACCAAAATAGCATTAGAATTTGTTGATAAATATGGTGGAGAATTTACCATATATCCTAAAGGTGATGAAATATGTTTAGAATTGGATAAACCTAACTTTTAATTTATTAAATATCCAAAGGGAATAATTATTTCCCTTAAAATCAATTCCAATCCTTAGATCTAAAATAATTTATTCTATTTTTTTTTATTTTAATCAATTTTTGTTTCAATTAATGAAGGATCTGTTACCAAATTAACATCATCCTGTTCAGTATCATCTGGTTTATGGAGTTTACTGTTATGCATTCCATATACCAAATAAACTGAGACACCAATTATGAGACTTATTACAAATCTCTGCAACGTTGTTGATGAGAGTTGAGTTATTAAAAACAGACATGAAATAATTGAAATAATGGGAATCCATGGTACCAATGGACATTTAAATCCCCTTGGTATGTCTGGCTGCTGTCTCCGTAGTACAATAACCGAAATTGCAAGGAAGATAAATGCTGAGAGAGTTCCAATGTTTACAAGTTCAATAATCAGTGCTAACGGTAAGAAAGCTGCTATTAATGCGGCAACAGTTCCAACTAACATTATACTTGTTATTGGAGATTTGAAGTTAGGATGAACTTTGGAGAACAGTTCTGGTAATAATCCATCTCTGCTCATTGAAAAGAATATTCTAGTTTGTCCAAAAAGACTGGTGAGAAGTACGGATGTGATACCACATAATGCGCCCACAGATACTATTGAAGCTACCACATTGGAACCAACATATTGTAATGCAAATGCAACAGGTGCAGCGTTATTTAAAAGATTATAAGGCACCATACCAGTTAGTACGGCTGCAACAACAATATATAATATCGAACTGATTATCAGAGATCCAATTATACCTTTTGGTAAATTTTTTTGAGGATCTTTTGTTTCTTCAGCAGCAGTGGAAACTGCATCAAATCCTATGTATGCAAAGAAAACCATGGCAGCACCCTGAAATACTCCCGCAATACCAAATGGAGTGAATGGAGTGTAATTTGCAAAGTTAATGTATTTAATACTAACTATTATAAAAAGCAAAATTATGGCTAAATTAGCTATGACTATTATTGCATTTACACGAGTACTTTCTTTAGCACCTAAAATAAGTACTCCAGTTAATAGTGCTATTATCAAGACTGCAGGTAAATTAATTAATCCGCCCATGGCCAATGATCCAGTTAAATAAGTTGGAAAATTTATTCCAGCAGAACTTAAAAGACCAACACTGTAAGATGACCAACCAACAGCAACAGCAGATGCAGATATTAAATATTCAAAAATCAACACCCATCCAATCATCCACGCCCATATTTCGCCTAAAGTAACGTATGTATATGTATAAACACTTCCTGATATCGGTATCATAGATGCGAATTCTGCATAACATAAAGCTGTAAATGCACATGCGATAGCTGATATTACAAATGATATTAACAGGGCGGGACCTGAATAATTTGCTGCTGCAACTCCGGTTACAATGAATATTCCTGCACCAATAATGCTTCCAAGTCCAAGGAGTATTAAGCCAACGGGGCCGATAGAACGTTTAAGACTTTTATCGGCATTAGAGGATAATAGGTCATTGATAGGTTTTTTTGAAAAGATTTTTCTGCTCATGATTCTGCCATGTTCTTTAGTAAAAATATAAAAAAAGAGAAATAATTTATTTATTTTGATGAAGGAGTTTCAAGAGGTGGTTCATACCCTTCGACTTCACTATCAATTAGTTTTTCCTTGGCTTCGAACATTCCTCTGTATTTTCCATACGCAAAGTATATAACAACTCCCAATACAAGCCATACTGCGAATATCTCGATGATATTTACTTTAAGCTGAGCTATTAAAGATATACTGAAAATTATTGATAATACGGGGATTACAGGTACTAATGGACATTTAAATGCCCTTTTAATTTCAGGTTTTTGATATCTAAGTATTAAAACTGAGAGTGCAAGGAATATAAATGCTGAAAGTGCACCAACATTAACCAATTCAAATATACTGTCCATTGAGAAAAATGCTGCAACAATTGTTGCAAGTGCACCTACAAGGAGTATACTAGTTACTGGTGCTTGGCATCCTTCCTTAACATTTGAAAACACTTTTGGAAGTAAACCGTCCCGGCTCATTGCAAATATTATCCTAGCTTTACTAAACATATTCACAAGAACAACAGTTGTAAGGCCTGCAATCGCTCCTATTGTAATTACTGTAAATGCCCACTGAACACCAACGTGTTGAAGTGCGAAAGAAACTGGTGATGCATTGTTTAACAAGTTAAACGGAACCATACCGGTCATTACTGCAGCAACTGCAATATATAATATTGAGCTGATTATTAGGGAACCTATAATTCCTATTGGAATGGTTCTTCCTGGATTTTTCGTTTCTTCTGCTGCGGATGCAACAGCATCGAAACCAAGGTATGCAAAGAATACCATTGCTGCGCCTTGGAATACTCCTGTTAATCCATATGGGGTGAATGGATGATAGTTTGAAGGATTGATGAATTGTATGCCAACTGTAATGAAAAGTAATATGACTGCAACTTTTATAAAAACTATAACTGCGTTTACACGTGCACTTTCTTGTGCTCCACGTACCAGAACTGCTGTTAAAATTAGAACAATCAGTGCTGCTGGTAAATTTATGAGTGATCCTCCTACACCATAAGGGCCACTTATTACTGCTGGTAGTGCTATTCCCATAGATGTTACAAGAGCAACTGCATATGATGACCAACCAATTGCAACTGCTGAAGATGCAATGAGATACTGTAGTATCATTATCCATCCCATTATCCAAGCCCATATTTCACCCATTGTTATGTAAGTGTAAGTATAAACACTTCCTGCAATGGGTATCATTGATGCAAATTCTGCATAGCAAAGAGCTGTAAATGTGCATGCTATTGCAGCTATAATGAAGGACAGTATAAGTGCGGGTCCTGATGCTGCGGATGCAACACCGGTGACAATAAATATACCCGCACCAATTATACCTCCAACACCCATTATTGTCAATCCAAAGGGCCCTATGGATCTTTTTAATGTAGTATCATTTTCTGCACATTCTAGGGCCTCATGAATGCACTTTTTTTTAAATATCCTCTTCATATTTATTCCCCTTTCATACCGTTTTCAGTTGTGATAAATAATAGTAAAATAAAATTATTTTTTTGATAAGTTTGTATTGTTCTTTAAATTTTTTTTAGGGAGGTTAAAGGGGGCTTCATCAGGCATGCATTAAAATAAGTTTAGGTGGACGTGATTAAAAGGCGTCTACCTTATAAATCGTTTGGGGGGGGGTATTACAAATTTATAAGGGAGTAAGCTGCATGCCTTCAACCCTCCTGTAATGTATAATGTAAAAGTTGTAACATATAAGTTTATCGGTGTTTCAAATTCAACCATGATAAAAAAAAAATTGAAAATCAATAAATATCAAATAATTATTCATTTAAAACTTTAATATGGGTTTATAATAACATTAATATCAAATCATTATATTTAAAGTCAAAATAAATTCATTAATTAGATTAAAATTATGATAAATAATGATTTGACAAAGGAAATGAAATATAATTAAAATAATTAGTTTATTAAAGAATTAAATGAATTTTAATAATATTTTAAAAAAAAATATTTTCCATTTTCAAATTAGAAATATTCTATGAAGATCATTTTTGCAATTTTGTTTGAATATTCAATTTTTCATTTACGTAAATCTTCTAAAATAACATCATAAATCAAGTATTATAATGGGATCTAATCAATTATTTAATGTCTAATGATTTAACCATTTTAAGGTTTACAGGGGGAATTTTTTCACTTAAAACACAAGGATGTTGTTTTCTATCAAATCCTCTCCTGATACTCAAGTTCCTTAAATATAATTTTGAATGCTGTTCCATTTTTCACTTCAAAACTCATTTTACCATCTAATTGGGTAACTAATGCATTTACAAGCATTAAACCAAGTGATTTTGAGTTTTCAGGATGAATTTCATCGGGTAATCCAATACCATTATCTTGAACTGTCAATGTATATGTGTCATCATACTTTTCAAGAACTATCTTTATTTCACCCTTTTCACCGGATTTAAAAGCATGTTTAAGTGCATTTGATACAAGTTCATTAATTATGAGACCTACAGGTATTGCTGTTTCAATTCCCAATTCATAATCATTGAGATCAAGCACAGTTTTTATCATTTCCCTGTCAACTTTATAAGAGTACATAATATCATCGATAAGGATTTCTAAATAGTTTTTGAAATCTATATTTGAAATATCAGTTGACTGATAAAGGTTTTCATGTATCAAGGCAATGGTATGAATTCTATTTTCACTTTCCTTGTACTTCTCAATTATTAAATTATCATCAAATTCAGATGCCTGTAGAGATAATAAAGAACTTATAATCTGCAGACTATTTTTTACTCTGTGATGAATTTCACGAAGTAAAAGTTCTTTTTCCTTTAAAGAAGTTTTTAAAAGGCCTTCTGCCCTTTTACGGTCTGTAATGTCTATAAGGGAAATTAAACTACTCTTTGTTCCAGGTATAAATTCGAATGTGGCAAAAAAGTCCCTTAAATCGCCTTTAATCATACTCTGGACTTCATAAGTTTTCGGAACAATAGCAGAATTAACATCCTTCTTTTCATCAATTTTATGATAATTTTTAATTTTTTCCCTGTCGTCTGGAACCAACATTTCAATCCAGTTTAGTTTTCGTTTGATCTGGTCCCCTTTCGGGTTTAGAATATTTTGAAATATTCTATTCGCAAGGGTAATATTCATGTTCTCATCTGTGATAATCATAGCTGTTCCAGTATTTTCAAAAATACTTCTATACTTTTCTTCACTATCTTCAAGTTGTTTTTCTGATTTTTGGAGCGCATGGAATGTGTTATTAATTGAAGAAGCCAGATCTGAAAGCTCATCATCACCAGAAACCTTGACACGTCTTTTCAAATCACCCTTCTTACCAATATCCAATATATCACTAATAATTTTATCCAGTCTGTTTAGAACATTTCTATCTAAATAATAAAGCACTAATCCCATGAATAATAATCCAACTAGAATAATTGAAACAATAAAATAGAGGACAGTATTTAAGTAAGAATTATATAGTGTTCTTGCCATTTCTGATTTTAAGATCAAAGAAGGATTTCCATATATATCCTTCAAAAGAATGTATGCAGCAACGGAATTTGGTCCTAATATCTGCACTGTGGTATTGTTATAGGAAAGTGAATTTTGAGCCTTGATCAAATCAGGAGCATTATTGGCATTATTATAACCTGCAACACTGAGGGTATTGTTTGGAATATTAACAAAACTAGTAAGTTCCTCTCGAGTCAAGTAACGTCCCATTATGAGAGTTCCCTTTACAGGTCCCTGTTCATGACTATTTAATATAGGTTTGGAAATTAATAGCAGAGCACCTTCTGGCAAATTAAGAATACCACTCAATCCCTCAAGGTTTTTGTGCTGTATAATAGCACTATCATTTGTGAAACTAGTGAAATTCTGGGGAAGATTCATTGACTGGTTAGTTTGGAGATCGTAGGCTTTACCATAAACAATTTTTCCATTATCATCCACAAACATAATGAGGTTCATGTGCAGTCTTGAAAAAATACTAGAGGGCAAATTATTTGTTATAAAACTGGGATTATTACCCGATACAAAAGAATAAGCATCATCCCAATGAGCCCAATCATTAGCAGTTTGATTCATTGAAGATATTGTTTGATTAAACTGAGTCATTTCATCTTTCATTACATGTTGACTGTACCTATTTTCAAAATCACTGTAGGTATTTAAAAATACGAATTGAGAAATAACAAGTAAAATTAGGACCATTGCAACGATAATAACACCGCTTAGTACCAAAGTTTTACTTCTAAGTTTCATATTTTTTCATCACCCAAACAAATAAAAAATGAAAATCAATATTTTTTATAAAAACAACTATCTGGTTTAAATGTAATATCATTTTCAATAAAAGTATCTATTTACAACTCACTATATAATTTCTTATAATAACTGATAAAAATCCATATGATTTAAACTATTTCACTATCCTGAGCATTTCATTGCCACCCTTTCTAAACTCATAATCAACCTTCACAATTTCCACATCAACATCAGTGAGGTCATTAATTATCTTTTTAACAAATTCAGATTTTTTACCCCGATTTTTTACAAGAGGATAAATTTTAAGTTCGTTGGAAGACACTCTAAGCATTTCTTTTATGGCATTTAAATGAAAATTATAATCCAATCTATGATCATAGATAAAAAGTAAATGTGAGCACAGAACAATTGAGAAACTATTATCCTTAAATGGAAGACTCTTTAAATCCGCACCAATATACCGTTCCCCTTTATATTTCCTGTAATCATCAATAAATTTTCTGCAAGCTATATTTCTTTGTTTTTTCAGATCTTCAATATCACTAAAAAAACCCCAAACAAAATGATCAACAGATTTCAAACCCTCAACAAGCAGTTCCAAATGTTCTTTACATTTAGCTGAAAGAGCTTCCGGAGTTTCATTGTAGATTTTATCAACAGCCTTAATATCAAATCCTTTTTTTGACATCATAGCTGTGAATGAACTTGCACCAGAAGCACAGTCAAGTATTTTTTCACCAGCAATATTTTCTGGATCAATATTGAACATCTTAATATATTCTGTCCATGTCCTTCCAATGAATATTGGGCTATCCAAATTACGGAAATGGGCTTTATTAGTATTATTTATTGGGGAAATATCTTTATTGTCCATATTTAATTACCTTTTAAACTTTAAAACTGAAAAGTTCGATATCTGTTTAAAATATTTTCAAGAAATTCTATTTTCAGATTTTATATGATGCATTTAGAAGTTAAATATTTCTAAAAAAAAATTTAGATCCAAAAAAAAATCTAAAATCTAAACGATTAATATCTATCAATAAGACAAGATACTTCCTCATCCATATTTAAATCTTTTAAAATTCTCCATTCTTCCCTTTTAACAGCTAAATACGCTGCTGAAAGCCCTTTACCCAATGAGTTCATGATTGTAATGTTATTCTCCAAGTTTTCCAATGCATCAACAGGACAAGAAGGAAGTTCTTCAATACCAAGATCATCACGCTCACCATCGCCAATATCTCCAGGATCAGACTGCACAGGATAAGGGAGTTTAAATTTATTATCAAGACCATCAATCCCTGCTCTGATAACAGCACCAAGTGCAAGGTAGGGGTTGGCTGCAGCATCCAATGTTTTAAGTTCAAAGTGTTTGATACTGCCATCAGGTTCAGATACAACACGAATACTTGCTTCTCTATTGTCCAATCCCCAACACTTATATTTTCCAGACCATGAATGAGGTTTAATCCTTTTGTATGAGTTAGAAATAGGTGTTGTAATGGCCATTAGAGAGGGAAGATGATGAAGAACGCCTGCAATGAAATAACTTGCCTCTTTAGAAAGTTTCCACTTTCCAGATGGATCATGTGTAATATTTTCACCATTTTTCCATAGACTCATATGTAAATGGCATCCACTTCCCGAAGAATCAGGAAAGATTTTAGGTAGAAATGAAGCTTTAATGCCATGTTTTAATGCAACTGCATTTACAGTTTCCCTAAACATTATCTGATTATCTGCAGCCCTAAGAACATCATCATATCCAATTGTTATTTCTTGCTGACCAGGACCAGCTTCAGGATAATACTGCTCAACAACCATTCCCTGAGCTTCAACTGAATCAACCATATCCATAATAACTTCATGATTAACATCCATTGATAATGTAGAAGCAAATGGAGTACTATCAACAGATTCAAGATTATCAGAATTTTTCAGGAGGTAAAATTCATTTTCAAACGAAGCCTTGATATTTAAACCATATTCTCCTGCATGATCAACCATTCTCCTCAAATAACCCCGAGTACAATATTGCCATGGTTCATCATTGAAATACATATCACCCATAGCTCTTAAATGACCTGGAGCATAGGGTAACTGTGTTATGGTAGAATTATCTGCCTTTAAATATACTTCTCCAACAGGACCAAGTAAAGAATCAGGAACAACACCATCGTATATTACGGGCACAGCCTGTTGGGCCTTTGATATCCCAACATAAAAGATTGAATTAGCTTTAGAATGTAAACGAAGAGATTTAGAACGGATTATATTGGCATTATCACACCAAACAATTCTTAAAAATTTATTATCACTAGAAAATTCTTTTAAAACACTCAATGATATTCCCCCAAATTCATATCCTCAATTCTCAACTTTCTAATTTAATATATAACATTAACAAAATAAATTTTCGCAAACAAATTCATTGAAAAAAAGAAATGGTGTTAACTTAAACAAGAATTATATTAGCAAGATTTATAAGTATGAAATTAGATCATTTAATATTCACTTGCTCCGGTAGTGTAGTCCGGCCAATCATTCCGCCCTCTCGAGGCGAAGACTCGGGTTCGAATCCCGGCCGGAGCATCAAAAACTTCTTTATTTTAACTCGGATAATTCATCAAATTTTTAAAACCATAAAAATTTTAATTCTAAACTATTAATACCCTATTCTAAATCTGCAATAACGGTACATGGTGAACAATTTATCATTTTGTTAACTAATCATTAGTTATAACATATAATTTCATATTAAATTAATTTTTTTTAATACATAAATTATCTTTCGAGTTAATGTTTGGTATGGTTAAAAAAGTGTAATTAATGTAATATTCCATGTACTTTACTAGGAGATAATCCCTTTATAACATTTGTTATATTTTTATATTACTATAAAACAAGTGGACTAAAGTTTAATCATTCAAAAATCAGAATAGTATGCAAGCAAACAATAAAGTTCAAAATCACTTACTATCAGAAATAATTAAGCTAAAACTTACAAAATTAAAGAAAACTAAATTAAAATTTTGCATAAATATTTATAGCCAAAATAAAGGAGGATTTAATTAATATGAGTAAAGAACAAAAATATACTAAGGGTTTTGTAACTTCTAAGGATGGAACTACTATTGGGTATAGACAGATGGGCAGTGGTCCGGGACTTATTCTATTGCATGGAGGTATAAGTTCCTCACAATACTTTATGAAACTCGGTGCTGCACTTTCCGATGAATTCACTGTATATATACCAGACCGCCGTGGAAGAGGATTAAGTGGAGCATTTGGAGATAATTACGGTTTACAAAGAGAAGTAGAAGATTTAGATGCTATCCTAAAAAAAACAGATGCACATTACCTCTTCGGTGGGTCCTCAGGTGGACTTATCGCATTGCAAGCATCAATTACTTTGTCTAGCATAAAAAAAATTGTAACCTATGAACCATTAGTCTATGTTAACAAGTCTGAGATGGACAAATTTAATGAAATAGTCCAACGTTTTGAGAAACAACTAGCTGAAGGTGATGTAATCACAGCAATGATAACAGCTATGGATGTAAATTCAGAAGTAGATCCAGACCAAAAATCACCATTGGCAAATCATTTACCAAGTATAATATTAAAACCAATTTTCAGTCATGTATTGGCTTCAGATGAAAAAAACATCAAAGGTGACGATGTTACCCTTAAAGATCTAATGCCCACACTGAAATATGATATACAGTTGGTCAACGAAACAGAAGGAAAACTTCAGAAATTCAAAAAGGTACAGTCAGAAATATTATTACTCAATGGAAGCAAAAGTCCCCTATTCCTAAAAAACAGCACTGAAGCCTTAAACAAAGTATTACCTCATACTACACACAAAGAACTTCCTGGATTAAACCATGATTCAGCACAAAATTACGGCAAGCCAGAAATCATAGCAAAAGAAATAAAACATTTCCTTGAATGAAGGAGTAAGATTGAATAAAACTTCTTTTTATTTTTTAAATACAGATTCATGAATTTTTATTCATGATAATTTTTTCGTTATTCCAAAATAATTTATTTAGATTGTTTTATATTCATTTACTTCGTTAAATTTTATTATTGCAATCTAATAGAAAAGCTTTTATGTAAAAACAAGGATTTTATGACCGTTTTCATATTACTATGAAATTTTTTATTCTCGAATATTTTAATTGGAGACATTAATAGTTTTTAGTTAATATTCCACTTAATAAAATAGGATTTTTAGTGCTAATTTATTTTCATTTCGTGTATGCAATAACCCCGCATGGTGCACTGTCAATTCCTTTCACTTGCCATGGCACAACAACAACTCTTATGAGATAGTCCTCCACTTCTAGCAATTCAAGGTTCATATCTTCAATTAGTAAAAGAGGATCCCCATAATTTTCATCTTCAATAAAAGCATTAATATGGGCCTCTTTAAGCATTTTGGCATCACCATATCTAGTAATGGAGATTATATCAATACCAATACATTTTATATTTTTATAAGTTTTCCTGATCCATCGAAGTAATTCCGGAGTTATACAAGGATAGTCAGTTAAATAGAGGTTAAGATTTTCATCCCTATTCTTACCAAAACCAGTCTTGATCAACAAACAATCATATCCACTAAGATCAATTTCAGAAAGATCATCAACTGTAATAAATTCCCCTAGACCCTTTTCACAATTTAACAGAAAAGGATCATGGAATGTAAGTTCCATTATATCATAATCCGATATGGATTTACCAGAGGATATGAAATGTCTTGGAGCATCCACATGAGTTCCACAGTGATTACCCACCTGAATAATGTATGTGTTGTAATCCTCACCCCATGCTATTTGATTGTTGGGTTTTATAACAGGCTTTGTTGTTCCAACGTAGTAAGCTGAATTGTTATCAATATAATATGAAAGTAGTACAGTTTTCATATAGATCCTCCAATTATTTCTTTCTAAAATAAGCTTAATAAGTTTTTTTATAGTAAATTTATCTAAAACCTTTTTTTAAAGTGATTATCAGAATAAACAACAGGTTATTGCTTTAATGATCCTTAATCATGTTAGATGACTCTGTTATGAGCTTTTAAAAAAGTTGCCGAACTTGTAACTATTAATAATATCCTTAAAAATTCTTAATTATTATAATATTAGAAACTAACCAGTTTTAGGATTTTCAACACTATTAAAATGAAAAAAACATGTTTCATTTAGTAATAGCTGTTCATTTAATCCTGATTTGGGTTTAGAGAAAACTATATAAAGTTTAATATAACAATTGTTATATTGGGGGGGGGAGGGGAGTAAAACAAATTACAGGACAAATTTCCCTAATTTGATGTTATTTAATCTTTAAAACTTTTTAATATTATCTAAAAGATTAAATCCATCTTTTTAGGTTAAAAAATAGAAATTAATTATATGACGCAAAAACTACTACAAAAAATTTTATCATTCCTGAACAACATATTATATATTAATAATAATAATTTTTTTAAAATATTTTTAAGAGGTGGATTCAATGGCAGAAGTGAAAGTTGATGTTAAAGGGGAAACATGTCCAGTACCACTTGTCGAAATGAGAAAGGCAGTAAGAAAGGCATCACCTGGAGAAATTATTGAAGTAACAGGTACCCATCCTGCATCCAAAAAAGAAATACCCATGGCAGTTGAAGCTCTGGGATTAGAATTGGTTGATATTCAAGAAAAGGATGGAATATGGACCATCAAAATTCGCAAATAAAAAAAATTGAGGAGTAAAAAAAAATGGTTGAAGAAAATAAACCAGATAAGGCAACCATAATTGTGCACAGCGGAGACATGGATAAAATATACAGCGCACTCATAGTTGCCAATGGGGCCCTATCTATGGGAATGGAAGCATCACTATATTTCACGTTTTGGGGACTGCAACGACTTCAAAAGGGCGGACTTGAAAAGGGACCTCTATCAAAAATGCACTTCCTAGGACTTGGAAAATCTATGATAAAAAGCAGGATGAAAAAAGCTAATGTAGCCTCACTTGAACATCTATTTAGGGATTTCAAGGAATTGGGTGGTAAAGTAATAGCATGCGAGATGACCATGGAGATTATGGGTGTGAGCAAGGAAGACTTGGATCAAAATTTGATAGATGAATATGGTGCAGTGGGAACCTATGTCAACGAAGCAAGAGATTCAAAAATAACCCTCTTCATTTAATCTAAATTACTAAAATTTCTGTAAATAAGGAGGAATAATCAATATGCCTAATAAGTATATCTATCTTGACAATGCATCGGTTACAAGAATGGATGAAAGAGTCTTGGAAGTAATGAACCCTTATTTTTTCGAATCCTACGCAATACCAACATCAGAAACAGGATATTCAATGGGTATCGAAGCAAGAGAAGCCCTTGAAAAAAGCAGAGTAAAAATAGCCACAGCATTGGGTGCTAATGAAAACGAACTCATATTTACATCTGGCAGTTCAGAATCAAGTAACATGGCTGTTAAGGGTGTTGCAATGGCATTGATAAACAAGAAAGGAAAACATATCATAGTATCAGCCATAGAAGATTTTCCAGTATTAAACAGTGCGAAAGCCCTGGAAAAATATGGATTTGACGTAACCTACCTCGAAGTTGACGAATATGGAATAGTTGATCCCCAGGTGTTAAAAAATTCCATTAGAGACGATACAATATTGGTATCTATTCAACATGCAAACCAGGAAATTGGAAGCTTACAGGACATAAAATCAATAGGTGAGATCTGCAGAGAAAAAGGAGTAATATTTCACACAGACGCCACTCACACATTCACCAAAGTACCTTTAGATGTGAGTGTACTGCCAGTTGATCTTGTAACAATCTCAGCACATACAATACATGGACCCAACGGAATTGGAGCACTTTACATCAAAAAAGGAACACCCATGATGAAATGGCTTGATGGCGGATTTCAGGAGTTCAACAAACGAGGCGGTCTTGAAAATATTCCGGGAGCAATTGGCTTTGCAAAAGCAGTTGAACTCGTAACCAATGAGGAAAATACGAAGATCCAGGACATGCGCGACCATCTGATTGAAAGAGTACTATCAGAAATACCTCAAACAATACTGAATGGTCATCCATTACTTAGAACACCTCAAAATGCCAATATAACATTTCAATATGTGGAAGGAGAATCAGTAACACTACATCTAGACATGCGCGGGTTCGCTGTAAGTACAGGCTCTGCATGTTTCAGCAGATCCCTACAGGCAAGCCATGTAATACTTGGAATAGGGGGAGACCCTGAAAGAGCACATGGATCGCTCAGAATAACATTGGGACGTTTCAACAAAATGGGAGATGTAGATGCAATTATAGATGCATTAATAGAAGTTGTAACCAATTTAAGAAAGATGAGCCCGCTAGGTAAAACCTAAAAAAAGTTTTTTTTACTATTTTTTTTAATTTATATTATCTATTTTTTTATTAAAAACAAAATATGCATTAATCTTAATCTTCATCATCAATCTCTTTAAAAGTCAATTTAAAATTGGTACCATTGTTACTATGAACCTCTAGAAGGGCTTCAAGCTGTATTGAAAGACTAGATACAAGTTTGAGCCCTAAAGAAGATGCTTCAAATGGATCAATATTACTTGGAATTCCAATACCATCATCAGAAACTGTTAAAATATATTCTCCACCATCAAACTCGAGCTTCACATTAATATTACCTTTATCATCAGGAAATGCGTGTTTAATAGAATTTGAAACCATTTCATTAACAATTAAACCCATTGGGAGAGCAGTATCAATATTTAAATAAATTTCATCTACATGCACTTCTGTTTTAATATTACTTGAAACACGTGAATATGATGTTAGAATATCACGAACAAGACTATCCATATATTCATACATATTGAGCTTACTCATATTGGGACTATGGTAAAGCTTTTCATGGATCATAGCTATGGATTTAACACGGCCTCTGCTTTCTTTAAGAACTTCAGAAGCCTCTTCATTCTCAGTATTTTTAGCTTGAAGAGATAAAAGACTTGAAATAATCTGCATGTTATTTTTAACCCTATGATGAATTTCCTGTAAAAGCACGTCCTTTTCATTTAAAGATGCAACGAGTTTATCTTCAACATTTTTTAACTCAGAAATGTCTATAATTATTCCCCTGAAACCTTCAGGAACACCATTGTGGGTTATAGGGTTAGAATAGAGTATTATGGGGAATTTAGTCATGTCTTTGCACAAGGCAGTATATTCATCTCCAGTAACCTGCCCCTCAAGAACCTTTTGAATTCTTGCCTTTGATAACGGTCTATCTTCCTCAATTAACAGTTCTAAAATATTTAAACTATTATCCCGATCCGCCTGGGAATAACCAAACATTATAAAGGCATACTTATTCATGAATGTAAGATTACCTTTTAAATCTGTTTCAAAAACTGTTTGGGGAAGAAGATCTGCCAGATCTCTGTACTTCTTCTCAGACTTTTTTATATGTTCCTCAGCATTTTTACGACTAGTTATATCTTCAAAAATATATATCCAACCTGAAAAAAGCCCCCCATTATAAACAGGGGCAAATTGAATTTCAATCCATTCAACATCAGATTTTTCAATTTTTAAATTAATATTACCCTCAACTTTTCCCTTTGGTGAGATTTCATTCCATATTTCAAGTTTTTGACCTGCACTTTGACCAACACATGTATTATCCAATTTAAGAAGTTTCTCTGCCTGAGGATTAATATCCATAATCCTCTCCTGTGTATCTAGCACCAACACCCCATTTTTCATACTGTCAAAGAGGCTTTTATATGCTGGAGGCATAATATCCAGGAGTTTATAACCAACAATACTCCATAATATAAGAATTCCTGAGGCTGTGAGGGCCAGAGGTGTGGGATCAAAGAAGAATGGGATAAGACCTGCAGAATAAAAAGAATTGCTTAATAACGGTATTAATGCGGCTAGAAAAACCATCATTGCCTGACGTTGGTAGATGCGAGATGTTCTAAATAAATTCTGTCCAATTAAGACCAATCCTGCCAGTAAGAGTATATATGAATAAATAGCAGAGGTTATGGCTGCAGGTCCATGAGCGTATAATACCATTAAACCTTCAGAAGTCATCACGGGAATGATAAGTGGCCATACAAGTCCGTGCAATTCATTTGTAAATGTCAAGTAGATAGTGGCAACAGGAATTAAAAAAAGAAATATAACTCTGGGTCTTTTTATAACCTCTTGATTCTGAGTGTAATCTAATGTAAAAAGAAACCAAAATGGTGCAGCAGCACTGATCCCAATATAACTGAGTTTAGCCCATAAAATCTTTGAAGCCAAATCTGCAGAAGCTAACTCCATAGCACTGGTTAACGACCATTCCGCTACCAATAAAAATAATAATGAAAGATACAATGCACCGCTAACTCCCCGTCTTTTCCAAGCCCTCCAAGATAAAAGGAGACTTATTAATGAACTGATAATTAAAATTCCAGAGTAAGCAGTGTACTGTATTTCCATTTTGTATCCTCAAATGTTTTTTAAACCATCTGTTTCTGATTATAAATAGCTTTATTCCTCAACAATATATTCACATACTTTCAAAAGAATTTTACATGTTAAAACCAAAAAATTATGATCATGGAAAATGAAAAAACCTGGAAACAGTTTAAAGGAAAGGAAACACCATCTTCCGTTGAGATCAACGAACTCTTCTTTAACAATATTCCTGAAGGTTCTGAAATACTAGATTTTGGTTGTGCATGGGGCAGAATAGCATTCCACCTTCAAAAAATGGGTTACAATGTAACAGGCTTCGATCTAAACCAAAATGCGGTGGAAACAGCATTAAAAGAAGCAGAAAAAACCAACAAGAAAAATATTTTCCAGGTGCAATTCCACACAGCAAATGCAATTGAATTACCATACCCTGACAAGTCTTTTGATGCATGTATTTTACAGGCATTCCTTACAACCATAATCAAACCCGAACACAGAACCCTCATATTAAAAGAGGCAAACAGAGTACTAAAAGATGAAGGAATTGTATATTTGGCAGATTTTGGCCAAAACTGGGAAAATCCCTACTACAGCCAGAGATATGAACGTGATTTTGCGAAAACAGGAGAAATGGGAACATTTATTGTGACCAAAAAAGGAAAACCTCCTGGCAAAGAACTTTTCAAGGCACACCACTATACAAAGGAAGAATTAATGTTATTATTTGAGCAGGTTAAAAAATTCAAGGTAGAAATAGTACATGAAACAGTATTAACAACATTTCAGGGCAACCAAACCAAAGGATACATCATAATTGCAAAGAAAATATAAAAAAAAATAATGAATAAAACTAGTTTAGCTAAAATAATCAATTCAAATATAACTTAAAAGATTTCCACCTAATTACAATCCATAAATAAATTTATAGGAAATAATATGAAAGATAAAAAAGAACTTCAAAAAATACTCAAAAGAATAGATGGAAAGGGTTACAAGGCATATAATGATATTAAAGGCATTTATAACTTTGATTTTTTTATTTTACATATAGACCATATTCAGAGAGATCCCTTTGCAGGTCCATCACTTTTAAGAGTTGAGGTGCAGGATGCATCATTTCCAAGAGAATTAATTGACAACCATGAAAAAAGGGATGCAGTATCCGACTTTATTGCAAGAGCATTCAATGGATCAATAAAAAAACAAACAGCAGGAAGAAGTGGAAGTGGAAAAAGTGGGATTATAACAATAGACAGAGGAGGTCAGGAGATATTAGAAAGGAGCTGTGTTAATATTCAGTCAGATAATTTGGAGGTTAGATTTTCTTTAGGCCTTCCAGCACGTGGAAGAAGGATAATAGGTAGAGAAGCTTCCAGAATATTGATGGATATACTTCCAGCAATTGTTAATAATTCATGTTTCTATAAAAATCTAGATTCAGACCATCTCACAGAAGAAGTGGAACTTTATGAAGATGCAAATTTTATACGAAATCAGCTAAAAAGCAGAGGTCTGATTGCATTTGTACGGGATGGTTCAATACTTCCAAGGGGAAGCGGAGTAACTGACAAACCATTAAAAAATGCAGTTCAATTTAAAACACCAAAAACCCTGGAAGTTATATTTGAAACACCCAACAATGGATCTGTACGGGGTATGGGTGTCCCTAATGGCGTTAACTTGATAGTTGGTGGAGGTTATCATGGCAAATCAACACTGCTACAGGCAATAGAGAGGGGTGTTTACAATCATGTATATGGGGATGGAAGGGAATGGGTTGTAACAGATCCAACTGCAGTCAAGATCAGAGCAGAAGATGGCAGAAGAATAGAGAATGTTGACATCAGTTCATTTATACACAACCCACCTTTAAATAAAAACACCGAAGAATTCTCAACAGAAAATGCATCGGGTTCAACATCCCAGGCAGCAAATATTGTAGAGGCAGTAGAAGCAGGAACAAAACTCATACTATTCGACGAAGACACATCAGCAACCAACTTCATGATACGCGATGAAAGAATGCAGAGACTGGTTTCAAACGAGAAAGAACCAATAACACCATTTATAGACAGGGTCCGAGAACTTTACGAAGACCATAACATATCCACCATCATGGTAATGGGAGGATCAGGGGACTACTTTGAAGTCGCAGACACAGTTATAATGATGGACAACTACCTGCCAGAAGACGTTACAAAGGATGCAAAAAAGATAAAAGAAGAGCTTCCAATAAACAGAATGCAAGAAATAGAATTCAAATTTCGATTCAAGGAAAGATACCCACTTCCAGAAAGTATTAAACCATATAAAGGTCGGAAAATAAAACTAGATATACGTGGAAAATCAACCATACTACTTGGCCTTGAAACCATAGACCTTTCCCAGGTTGAACAGTTAATCGACATTAGTCAGACGCGTGCAATAGCCTATGCAATAGCCTATGCAGCCCAAAACCATATGGATGGTAAAACCAATATGAAAGAAATAGTAAAGATGGTAGAACACGATATAGAAACAAAAGGACTTGACATACTGGCACCAAAGGGTCGAAAGAATCCTAATAATATTGTAAAACCAAGAATATTTGAACTTACAGCAGCATTCAACAGACTAAGAAGTTTAAAAACTAGAAAATATTAAAACAATGATCCATAGAACTTCACATCTCATTGAACCTTCATATTACAAATCAGCTTCACATCATTTATTTAGAAGATTTACTCCACTTCTAACTCATAAATAATACCAATTTTTTTAAAAAGTTCCTTTAAAGAATTATAATTATCCTCTTTAAGGGCATATACTTCCTTCTTCCCCTTATATTTAAAGCTGAATCTTTTTATGGGATGTCCAAATTTAATATCCTTTATTTCTGCTATAAAGTACTTTTTATCTTTACCCGTTCTTCTAGTTCTGTAAAAATTTTTCCTGTATTCAATCAGCAACTCACTGGTTAACTCAATATCATAAAAGTCATCTTCAAAAAAGAGTAAAGTTTCACTAAGATCCTTATCACATACAATACAACTATCTGCGTCTTCCGGGTTTCCAACACCACACTCTGGACATATCCTGTTAAAAGATGTTTTATCGTTGTATTCTTGGTTCATAGTCATTTTTTACCATCACAAATTCGATCTTACATTGTATGTATCATTAATCTGTTTTCTATATGAAAGTAGATATAAATTATTATTTTTGAGTTAGAGATATTACCTTAATCTTGTCCATCGATAATTTTTGGTGATGATCATCACATAAAAACTTCTAATTATTTTTTAGACTGTGAATAAAAATCAAAATTAAAATCTACTTTCAGAAGATTTACGATCAAACACAGGATTATAATTAAAATTACAACGGTGGACAAATGCCATATATGATATGCAAAAAATGCGATGTTTACTATGAAATAGCCGATGAGAATGCAGAGAAAGATTTAAAATCATGTCAATGCGGCTCTAAAATGAAGTATTACGAAAAACTTGAAGATTTTCTTAATTCAAAGGAACGCAAAACCAATGGAAACTCTATTCCAGTTATTGAAAGACTGGTAATAGATTATGAATCGGCGATCTCAAGAATAATACTCCAATGTATGTTGGAAATTCCAATTGAACTGGGAATAAAACGTTTCATGCTAATTTTAAATGGAAAAGAATCTCCATTCATAACAAAATACAAGCTGTACAAACTTAAAACCTATGGAATGCTTTCTAACTATACAGAAGAACAATTAAGAATTATTATAGATTCTATTATTGAAAATGGGTTTCTAAAAACAGAATATAAATCCGAATACGAGGGTTCTTATCTTGAATTAACAGATAAAGGTAAATTCTTCTTAAATGTTGGAGATAACATTGAAATGGGTTTTTTGAAAAAAGTAATTAAATAATTTTAATAAATATTTTTTTTAATAAATGAGAATTTCTATTTACGTGATTTTTTTGGATTGAATTTTTTATAAATTTTTTTGTAAGCATTTTAGAGATTTTTTCGTGTTTTTTGGTTATTTTTCTTTTTTTCTATTTATTTTCTCTTTTTCCTGGGTAGCGTTCGCTAGGTTGTGTTTTTTTGTTTGAGGGTGTTTAGTTGTAGTAAGTTGTAGCAGAAGCATGTGAAGATGTTTTTGGTGTGTGTTCGTAGTGTTGTGGTGACTTTGACGTGGCCTGAGTGGAATATGTTTTTGATTACGGTGTATGGTCGTTCTCCTGGTGATCTTTTGCGGGTTATGCGTTTGTTTCGGTGTTTTGTCTTTTTTATTTAGTGGGTGGCCACGTGTTGCGCGGTTCATGGTTGCGTTGTAGCATTTGCATTTTGTTCCAAAGTATCCGCGATCTCGGTATGTAACTTCTCCGGGTTTAGTGAGGTCAAATTGACTATCATGAACTGATGCGGGTGTTGTTTCGATTTCTTTTATTAATTGGTGGTCTATGTCCATTTTGCTGTGTAGTTTGTAGCCAAAATGAGATTTTCCATTCTTTTTTGTCCATTCGCCATCTTTGTTTCGTCGTGTTTTTGCACTTGGTCCTCGAGGTTCGACTACTTTTTTATGGCCTGGATCTGTTGTTATGAATGTGGCATCTTGTATAACGCCTTCTTTAATCTTTAATCCTTTGGCATCTATCTGTCGTTGTAGTTCTTCCCATATTTTTTCGTCTTTGCCTGTGTAGATTAATCGTTCTTTGAATGCCCAGACCGTGGAACGGTCTGGGATTCTTTCAGGGAATCCTAAAAACTTGTGGAATGAAATACGATCATTTGCTTGTCTTTCAAGTTCAGGATCCAACAATCCATACCACGATTGCAAAACCAACATCTTCATCATAACTATTTCATCATTATTAGGCCTGCCACCCAGTTCTGTACGATTATCATACATTTCCCTAATAATCGGCCTAAAAACCCCCAATCAATAAGAGGATCAATCTCAGCCAACTTATCACCAAGCTCTTCCACACGAACATACTCTTTCCTCATGAAAAAATCATAAAACGACTTCATAATACTTCTATACCCTTAATAATATATAAATTTATTGCATTTAGCATTTAAACCCACATTAACAAATAAAAAATAAACCAAAAGATTAAAATCGAAAAAAATCAAATGGTTTATAAAAATTCTCAAATATTTTTTTTAAGACTATATTTTTTTAAACAGTATCAAGACTAATAAAAATTCAAACAATTTTTTTTACAAATTGCAGATCTCATCGGGAATTTCTCTAAGTGAAATCAGATCTTTTGCAATGCACAGAACAGTTAAAATCACCCGCACCAAGAATCCTGGTAAAATTGTACCTAAAAAGCCGGTTAATAAAACCAAAAGTATTATCAAATAATATGGAATTCTGAATATTAAAAGTAGACGGCTTTTACAGTCATCCCATCTAAATGAGGAAATGAATATTAGGCTCAGTGATAAAAGTGCAACAGCTAGTGATATGCACATAATCCATGTATCAATGCTTGAAAGTTCACTTCCATACGATAACATTAAAACATGTTTGATACCAGCAGCCGCTCCAACAATTCCAAGAAGCAATGGAAAATGGGAGTATATCCAAAGCTGATATTTGACAATTTGATCTCCGCGTTCCTGTACTCTTGCTTCAGCACCTCCGGCCTCTTCAAAGTATCCCCACCATATGCTGAAAGATATTAATAGACCCATTAATCCTATAATTGCTGTGTAAATATTGAATCCAACATTACTAATGGCCAAAACAACACTCACAATTGCTTCTCCAATAACAATTATGGTGAAAAGACCAAACCTTTCAGGTAAATGAGTTGGATGTGTAGGAAAATTTATATGAAGATCCCCTGCTCTAAAAGGTGTTAAGAAATCAACAAATAAAGCAACTCCCCAGAGTACAAAACGATAAGGAGCAGGTATAAATGCAGATATCAACCATATAGTGGCAGCAATACCAAAACCAATACTGTAACGACGTGTTAATGGACGTGCATCAGGCAAATTTCTTCCAACTTTAACATACTGAGCAACAAGAATAAATCTCAAAACAGCATAAGAGATAGCAAAACCCTCACCAGTGGTTGTCAAAGCATTCCTAACGTTAACTGCCAACGAAGCAACAACAACCATCTGCAACATTGTCAAGGCCCTATTTAAGATATCATCGGTTCCAAAACGGTCCAAATAAAATGTATGACCCGACCAACCCCACCAGATAGCAAAAAATAGGGGAATAGATTCTAAAAAAGTAATGGGTGTATAATTAGCACTTAAATTTAATGCAATCTGTGAAATGGCCGCAACAAAAATCAGATCGTACAGTAGTTCCAACCAGTCAGAACGTTTTTCCAAACTTTGATCATCATTTGATCGTAAAGTTGGCAGTACAACAAAATCTTTTCTAAGCTTCATAGGCCCCCACAATAATCATTAATATGAATATAATTTTACTATTAAATTTTTTTTTGATTCAATAATAAAGTACACTATACTATTAGCTTTAAAAAAATTTATAATTACCGATACCCTTCAACTAAACTCCACCACTAATTAGAAGTCAAAATAAAGTTTTACACCAAAATTTTCAATTACTCTTCATAATCTTAAAAAAAATATGGTAAAACTAATCAATTACAAAAAATATTTCACATTTTAATGAACTATATTTAGTCATTAATTTAACTATTAACCTTCAATTTTTCTTTGATCTCTTCAAATAATTCAATATGGTCCTTCATATCTTCTGTAAGAAAATAAACAGCACCATACTTATTATCAACAGGTGTTGCAATGATATTATGTTCTTCCAAAAGTTTTAAATGATGCCTAACGGTTTTATAATTCAATTCAAGAATTTCTGATAAATTATATACATTATATGGTTCTGTTTTGAGTAAATCCATAATCCTCACTCTGTTAAACCCGCCTTTACTTCCTTTGAATAACCACCACAACAAGCTTTCCATTTGTATCCCTTAATGATATTATAAAGAAAAATATTAATATTAAAACTTTTACTTTTAAACTTTAAATTAAGTTAAGTTGAACAAGTATTTAAAATTTAACATTAATAATCATTTTTTTTCAGAACTGCAGATAATAAATCAAGATTAACTAAACAAAATTGTAAAATTCATACTGTTGGGTGTTAATAAAAAAATAATAAGCACCAAAAAAAGATATCTAAAAAAATTCTTCCCATAAATCAAATATCATATTTCAATAAAATACTCAAAAATCACAAAAAATCTTAAAAATGTGTAATAATTAAAAATAGCTATCGCTAAAACCTTCCCAAAAATAGTATAATTGTTCCTTATAATATGTTTTATGCATAAATTAGACAATAATTAAAAATTAATTAAAATTATAAAAAATGCATAAAAAATTTTTAAATTTATAATATTCAATTGTTTATATTATGCTGATATACAGAGTACCAAAACCAACAACAAAACATAATACAGCAGTTATATATGTGGATGTTCTGGAACCTTCCATCAATTTGGTTGAACTGTAAAGTAAAAGAGGTACGAGTAAAAGTAGGATAATAGCACCTGCAAGATAGAATATACGCATTTTAATAAAACCTCCACACCATTTTATCTTCAATAATACTCTTCTGAATTAAATTCAGATATTTCCAATTAAATTTAAATTCATTTCTATTTAAGATTAACCACACTGAAATAAATGGATATCCTAAGTTAAGCAAAATTATTTGGTAACAGCGGTTAATACATTAATAAAGAAGATCATTTTTTGGAGATTTTTCACTGTATAAAAGAATGGAATGAATTGTTAAAAAATAATCGGAGGTGGATGTCAATGGATGTTGTTAAAGCATTAAATTCCCGTTTTACTTGTAGAGCATTTAAACAGGATCCAGTAACAAAAGAGACTATTCTTAAAATAATGGAAGAAGCAACCCATTCCCCTTCATGGGCAAATACACAACCATGGGAAATATTTGTAGCGGGGGGCGATGCATTAGAAAGGATTCGAAGAAATTTTATGGAATCATATGCAAATGATGAACCCATAACTCCAGAAATACCCTGGGTTGAAAACTGGCCAAGCGCCATGGAAGAACGGATAAAGGAACTTGGAATAGGCCGATTTAAACATCTGGGAATTTCAAGGGACGATAAGATAGCTAAAAACGCGAATTGGAGATTAAATTTCAAATTTTTCGATGCACCATTAGTTGTATATCTATGCATGCATGAGAGCCTAACTGAATGGTCAATTTTCGATCTTGGATTATTATCACAGAGCATAATGCTGGCTGCACAGGAACATGGAGTAGACTCTGCACCATCAGTAAATCTTGTTGCATATCCCAATTTCATAAGAAAAGAACTAGAAATTCCAGAAGAACTCATGATAGTCTTTGGAATTGCACTGGGATATAAAGATGAAAAAAGCCCTCAAAATACATACAAAAGCCCAAGACGCCCAATAGAAGAAGTAGTCAGAACAAAAGGATTTTAAAAATTTTTTAAAAAAAATAGATTCTAAATATCTGTTTAATCTAAAAAATAATGGGGGAAATTATATCATGGATGTAAATAAAGCTATAGAAGTTAGAAGAAGCATTAGAAAGTACAAAAAAATTGATATTGAAGAAGATAAGTTGGATAAAATTTTGGAATCAGCTAGAATTGCACCATCAGCAGCCAACCGTCAACAATGGAAATTTGTGGTTGTAAAAGATCCAAATATAAGAAAAAAACTTGTAGATGCATGTCATGGCCAGGTATTTGTTGGAGAAGCTCCTGTAGTAATAGCTGCATGTTCAACAGAATCTGATCAGAAAATGCCCTGCGGACAATATGCATATACAGTTGATCTTTCAATTGCCCTTTCATTTATGATACTACAGGCAACAGAACTTGAACTTGGAACCTGCTGGTTAGGTGCTTTCAACGAAGACAACGTGAAAAATATACTGAACATACCAGATAACATCAGAGTTGTTGGAGTGATAACCATAGGATATCCAGATGAGAAACCCGACCCAAGACCACGAAAAACAATGGGAGAAATAGTATCAAACAATGGATGGATGTAAAAATAAGAACTAAATAAAAAGATTATTTAATACTGAGGATGAGGCAATCAATGGGATGGGCTTAGTGAAAGAACTCTTATTCTCCCACTAATTCATGTCTAAATCAAAAATCTCATCAAATTATTTCCATATATTTTTAATCAAATATATCATACAAAAATCCAATATTATAATTAAATTTCAACAAATTGAATATTTTTAGATAAGATTAAAATATTTTAAAAGGGCAAACATTTGATTACATGATTTATTTATCCTATTTTTTTTTAAGGTCCCGTGAAGTGCAAGAACTTCACATGTAACTGCAGGCACACCATTTAAATTACAAACATCTTCCAGTGCACCCGGATATTTTACTCCAACTTTTTCATAGGCAATTAATTTAGACCCTGAATTTTTGGCAATGTATCCAGCAATTTTATAACTCTTTAAAATGGGTATCTTGGTACAAAGAGCACTATCCCTGCCTGGAACACCTCCTGGCATTGATAAATGGAAATCTCCCAAAGCATCAACATGCAATCTCTTTGCAAGTTTCATTATAATGTTGGTGGGACTTTCTGTTTTATTTGCCCTCCTATTGGGGTTCGTGTGATTCCAATATCTATGGGTATGTGATGTACAGTAGGGAATTGCAAATGGAATAATATAAATTGTTCCTTTGATTGTTTTACCATTAAGATAATTTATCAACTTCATTGCTGCTGCAGGAGCAGGTAATTCATTTCCATGCACACCAGCAACAATTAATATTTTAGGTCCCTTACCGTTCCCAAATGTAACCATGGGAGTTCCAGTTTTTGCCTTAGAAATTATCTGATCGCTAAGAACTGTCTTAGGAATATATTTGTAGAGTAAGGAATTTTTTTTGATATCCCCACTTGTTGCATGGTTAATAATATCTATCTTCACAGCAGTTTTAAAGCTCGAACAGTAATATGCAACACCATTACCCGAAATATCCTGAATACTGTTGTAATGTAAAATAAGAGTATATTTTGTTCCATTTTTTAATTTTTTAGAGGGTGTAATAATTAAATTATTATCATGAATATTTTTCCTAAAAAGAGTTAATAAACCATTTCCAAGTAGTTCTATCCATTTATTCCCAAATTTCACATGTTTATTAAATTTAATATGAATAACTTTATTAGTTTTCACATTCAAGCAATTTATTTTGGGATCAGAACTTTTAACAACAGGAAAGTTCAGATATGAATTTGAAATTGTTACTGGATGAATAATATTTTCTGAGTAATTAAATTTGAATTATTATCAGCAGCAGAAACCATACCACATGTTAGCAATCCAAAAATACAAGGTAATAACAGAATTAATAAACGTTGATCCATTTTCCCGACTCACCTACAGGTTCACCACTATTAAAATTTTATTTACCATCTAGAAATTGCCTTATTTTTTATTCAAAGTAATACTGTAATCTTCAAATGCTGTTTCTAATGTTTCCAACATTTTCTTACCAATTTCTTCATATGCTTCATATCTTAAATTAGCCAATGAAACTCTCACAGACCAGCTGGGAGCATCAAATCCTGCACCGGGAAGAATAACTATAGATTCTTTATCTGCCAGTGCAAATACAAATGAAAGTGCATTATATGATTTTTCCATCCATTCTGCAAAGGACATGCCATACCTATCAGTTGCAAGTTTAAGAAGATCTATTACTGCATAGTAATTGGTTGCAGTAGAATCATAATCTAAAGGCAGACCCAGAGACTTATAGAGCACATGTATACGCTTGTTAAGAGCATTTTTAGTACCTTCAATATAATTGATATCATCCTCAATTATAAAGAACAATGAAAATAGGGTCATTTGAGTTTGCTGAGGTAGAGATAAACCTGCAGTATGTTTAAGAGCTACTGATCTGCTGTCCGCAACCATACGGTCTATGAATTTAATGTTAGAGGGATCAAGACTTATGCTTTCATACCTTTTTATTAACTGATTTTTTATATTTTCAGGAAGTGTGCTCAACATTTTATCTATTGCATTGTTTTCATAAAGTGCCACCACACCCAATCTCCAGCCTGTACATCCCATATGCTTACTGAATGAGTAAACACAGATAGTATTTGATGGTATTTCCGACATAATGGAACTAAAATTTTCAACAAAGGTTGCATAAACATCATCAGATATGATGATAAGATGGGGATTATCATTTTTTACTATGTTCGCTATTCTTTGGATGGTTTCATCCCTGATTGCTCTTGCCTGGGGATTTCCAGGATTAACAACAAAAAATGCTTTAATAGATGGATCTTTAAGTTTATCTATTTCACTATCTGGATACTGCCAATCATCATCCGGATCAGCTTTAATCTCAACTTCAACCAAGTCATAGTCGTTTAAATGTGGTATTTCAAGGTAAGGAGTAAATATGGGAGATCCAATTGCTATTTTATCCCCTTTTTTAATCAGCTTATTTTCAATTAGCGAGTTAAAAACATATATGATCCCACCTGTACCTCCTTCAGTTGCAAAGAGATCATATTTACACGATTTTAACTGGTTTTTACATAGAAATTCAATTAAAAATGAATGTACAACCTTTTCTGAGTGGGGTAACATTCGGTCTGGTTCGGGATAGAAATCTCCAATACAACCAATCACCAGTTCATACACCCAGCTATCCGGATCAAAACCCATTTTATTGATTCCATATTCAACAGAACTCTTAAGAAAATTTATACCTGGTGCATCAGGATTTTTATGGGCATAATCTTGAAATCTCTCTGATATTCCTTCCTTTTCAGCATGAAAACCAGTATGTACATATTTACAGTTGCATTTAGTTTCTTCCATCGCAAAATTACCAAGAGTAAAAAATGCCTGTCTAGGGGTGGTGGCAATCCAATTAGGATTACCTCTACCAGCATTTAGAAGTGTGCGATCACGGAAATTTCCTGCAATATTGGTCAGTGCAAATTGAACCTCAAAAGGACTCAGTTCCATATAGCTCTTTAACTCTTTATAATCCATAGTTTTCTCCTGATCCAACTTTTAATATTTATTTATGAATTGCCCGATTCTTTATCCTGATTAATATACTCCAGTGTGATTTTTTTAAAATGGAGTGCATCAGGATTGTCTGGATCTTTAAATAATACCTCATCAAAACATTCAAGGGCTTCTTTATACTGTTTAATTAGCCCCAAGGTAACGCCCTTTTCAAGAAGTCCCAGAACAAAATTTGGATCGATATCCAATGCATTGTCAAAGGATTCTATTGCATTTTGAAAGTTATCAATTTCTTTATAATTCAAACCAATCTGTAGCCATGCCCATGGATTCTCTGGTTCGGCTTCAACTATGGTTTTAAAAACATTAATAGAAGATTCAAAATCCCCCATATGCTTTAATGCAATACCCTTGTAGTTCATTGCATCCATATTATCATTATTAATCTTTAAAGCCTGTTCAAAACATTCTAATGCCATATCGGATTCTTCAAGGAAACCTAATGACTGGCCTTTTTTTATGAGTGCCTCTTCACTGTCAGGGTTTAAATTTAAGGCACTATCAAAATTTTTAAGAGCTTCCTTGTATCTTCCAAGTTCCAATAACAGGTTACCCATTAAATTGAACGCTTCAAAGTTATCTGGATCCATAATTGTAACCATTTCAAAGCTTTTTATTGCTTCTTCAGTTTTACCTAAAAACATCAAGGATCTGCCTTTGAAGTACCACGCACCAATATTTTTGGGGTCAATATTCAGAGCATTATCAAAAGATTCGAGGGCATCTTCCTGTTTATTTTGATATTCCATCGATATTCCCCTTAAAAACCATGCTTCATCATTTTCAGGGTCAATTTCAAGTAAATAATCCAGGGTTCCAACAGATTCCTCGAACTTTTCAATTGTTTGAAGTGTTCTTACTTTCAAAAAAAGCGCAGGTAAAAGCATTGGTTTTATTTTCAAGGCCTTATCACAACAATCTATTGCATCTTCAAATTTTTCAAGACGTATGAGTATGGTTGCCTTGTTCATCAATGCATTATGATCATTAGGATTCAAATCCAAAGCCTTATCAAGACATTCCATTGCTTTATCATTCATACCCATAGTTAAAAATGTTGCACCTTTATTGGTCCACGCCTCAGAATAATCAGGCTTTATTTCAAGGGCTTTATCATAACACTTAATCTCTTCATGGTGCTCGCCCATTTCATACAAAGAAAGCGCCTTACCATTCCATGCCTCAGCATAATTTTCATTGATCTCAATTGCCTTTTCATAGGATTCAATGGATGCAGGGAAAATTTTAAGATCGTATAGCACAACACCCCTACGATACCATGCTTCTGTAATGAGTGGATTGATCTCAAGGGATTTATCGTAACATTCCAGGGCATCTGCAAATTCACCCATAGCAGAAAGTGTTTTTGCCTTTAAAAACCATGCTCTATCGTCATTAGGGTCAAGATCAATTGCATGGTCAAAACATATTACTGAATCATCATAGCACTTCATTATACCATATGTAACTCCTTTAGAATTCCATGCTTCAATAAACATAGGATCTATTTCCAATGCACGTTCAAAAGATTTTAATGCTTCATCTGTTCTTCCTATGCCTCCAAGTGCATTACCTCTCTTAAAGTACACATCAGGATCATCATTTTCAACTTCAAGAATTTCCTCCAGGCAAACAAGAGCCTCAACATATCTTTCAAGGTTTAAAAGACAGTTAGATTTTTCTTTTAACACCGATACCCTGTTCTCAGTTCTATCGAGTATACCATCAAATATTGAAATTGCCTCTTCAAACTCTCCAATGGATGACAATAAAAATGCTTTGTTATTAAGCAGTACTTCGTCTTCAGGATTGATTTCCAGTGCTTTATTAAAACAGTCTAATGATTCTTCATACCTCTCACAAAGTAACAACGCCATACACATGTTGTCAAGAGCCCATACAAAATCGGATTTTATCTTTAAAGCTTCATCAAAACATTTAACAGCATCTTCAGCTTTTCCAAGTCCCATTAAAGCCATTCCTTTACGAGTCCATAATTCAGGATCATCGGGATCTTGCTTCAAAAGCTTTTCACAGGATTCAACAATATTAACAAATTCCTCATCATTAACATCACCATATTCTTCCACAAACCATCCCTCCTGTTTTATATTATATATCATGGATAGTTGATTTAATTATCCATTTAACAACAACTTAAATTTAAACCCGGATTATTACAAATACCTATGATTATTGGTTGGAATTAATAAATTATTTTAAAACAGTTTATATTTGTCCTAAAAACAGAATCAATACATTGTGGAATAATTTTATTAATGGATCAATCAACAGAAATCTTGATTTTTAATGTCTCTAAAATTATGAGAAACCTATATTGACTAGGAATAACAAATAAAAGTCTAAGAGTTATAAAAATTTAAACCAAATTAATGATTGGATATGAGGAGATGTAGTATGACCGATAACAATGAATTATCAGCTATAGAATCAAAGGCAGGTGAGATACTTAAGGGACATAATGGTGTTTATCTTGATAAAAGATTATACGCCGTCTTAAAAAAAGGTTTCCCTGGCCTAACACGTAAAGATTTTAATAAAGTATTGGATTCACTATTAACCAGCGGATATTCAATGGAACGTGGACTTATAAGGCCTTTAACTGCAAATGAAGTGGAAAAACAGAAGAAAGAAGAGCATGAAAGCGGTAAAAAAGCAGGAAAAGGCGCTTCTGAACGTCCAAGGCTTTCTACAAAACGTGGAATTTAATGGAGGATAAGTGATTGGGAGATAATTAATCTTTTAATTTATCTTTTAATTCCATAAATATCCTCAAAAACCTTTTCATATAGATCTAAAAATTCAATTAATTTGTTAAATACATACTTAACACTATCAACAGGGCTTTTAGATGATTCTGGAAGGGGTACTGATACATAAACATCAAGTTCAGCTTCTTTTTTTTCATTATTATAAACCATTTCAAAATGTCTGGTTGGTGTCAAACGTCCTAATTTCCAGCTAACAAGACGACTTATCATTTCTTCACAGTCATCTTTGGACATTTCAGCATCAACAAATCTTAGTTCTCCATTTAACGAAGATTCATATTTTTTTATTTCTATTTTTTCAACTATCATGGACTTTTCCCCATCATATAGAATTATCACATTTTTAATTTGTACAACAAATGTTTTATTTTTTTAGATTTTTTCCTAGTCCAAAACTTACAATTAATAAAACATTTGATTGCAGGACAAAAAAACCGTCCATTAATAAAACCCAGTAATGAAAAAAATAATTAATTATTTTATAGAAATGTTTTTCTAAATCTGCTCCAATATATACAGTAACGTTTATAAAAATGATTCAAATTTTAATAACACAATTATAGGTTTTGAAATGAGGAAAAAAATATCTCTGCTAATAATAGCCGTATTCGTGGTAATTATTGGGGTTGTTGGCCAAAACATTATTGGAAACTACTACTCCCAATCAACAAGTTTAAATTCACAAACTGCAGCTTCTGTTGTTTACATTGAAAATGGAGTAACAGGTGTAGTTACAATTAATGATCCAGTTTTAAACAGATCAACAGATATTTCTGTGATCTATGCACCATTGGATTCAGGATCTGGATTTATTGTCAACGATCAGGGCTATATTATCACAGCTTTCCATGTAGTTGGTGACCCTGAAACTTTAAAGAATCAGATGGTAATTAGATTAATGAACAGCGCCGATATAAAGAAATACATTGAAAGAGCAGCTGTAGCAGGATATGTATCTAAATACAACCCTCAATTGGGTTCAGAACTTATGAACACTAATTCAACAGGGAGTCCTCCCATAATCCAAGCACAGCCAGATATTAACACCACCACAGATATGCTTGATCAAAATAACCTCATAACAGTTGGATCATCACAACAGCAGATCAGAGTAAAATTACCCGGCACAACCAGTACAAATGCTGTAAGTGCAAATTTAATTGACGTTGGAAATTCTGGTATAGATAATGATGTGGCACTCATAAAGATCGACCCATTCTTAAAAACCCTTACACCTTTAGCAGTTAACTCAAAAACACCTACTATTAGTGAAAATATTCAGATATATGGATATCCTGTATTGAATGGGGGAATGTACTCTGATACCAATCAAACAACAATAAAACCATCCTCAACTTCAGGAGTATTAACAGCAGAAGTACCAAACAACGGTAGCATCTACTATCAAACAAATGCTTTAGCATCTCACGGATACAGTGGAGGTCCAGTAGTTGACTCACAAAATAGTGTACTTGGAATTCTAATTTATAGTATTGAATCAATACAACAAGTCAATCAAACAGCAACACCAACATCAAGTTTATTCCTCTCATCACAGTACATAATACAGATATGCAATAAAAACAATGTTTCAATACAGACTGTTTAATAATAAAAATCTGGAATAAAAAAAAAAACAGTTTAGATACAAAAAGGTAGGATCTAGATATGGAAGATGTAAATATTACAGAAGAAGATGTTATGGAAATAATGGATCAATTTACCAAAGTTCCTAACCTCATACTAAAGAGAATGGTATCCCGAAATGTAAATGTCGTTAAAAAATTTGAAAATCAAATCATCGACCACAAAAGCAAGTTACTTGACAATGAACTATTAAAAATAAGAAAAGTCATAGAGATGCAGGTACCCGAGCTTCAGGAGATACTGTTAAATGTATACAAAAATACCAATAAAAAACAGTTGAAAACATTGGCAGATCCCAAAGCACAGCCCTTTATTGAAACGAATTTAAACTATCTTGATATGATCTATTTCAATGAAACATAGTGTATAGAGCTTAAATTTAAGCCCTTCTAAACAGCCTTAATTTTTTTTACAAGCATTTTAAGTGGGGTGGCCAACAGGGAAAATATATATTGGATTTTCATTTTCAGGAAGTTTGAAACTCTGTATTAACTGTTCTTCATTCATTGAACCTAATGATACAGTAACCAAACCCAAAGCCTCAGACTGGAGATAAATATTCTCACCTGCATGCCCTGCCTCAAGATTAACAAATCTGGTACTTAACTCCTTATCAGTATATTTATTGATCATTTTATGATAATTTCCAGTGATCAAAATGTCAACTGGAGCCTGTTTAACCCATGGCTGATTATTGGCAATTCCTGAAAGTTCGCCACGCAGATCACCATTCATAACTTTTTCAAGGGAGTTATTGACAGGAACATAATGATAAACACCCTCCTGAAATCCAGAAACCCCATTAATCCCTACAAAAACATAAATTTCCAGTGGATAAACCTGACCAGCAGAAGGTGCTGCTCTTAAACCCTTTTCAGAATCAGTAATTCCCTGGGCAGACCATAAAACTTGTGAAAGATTATCCAAAGTAATTGAATCGTTTGAAAATTGTCTAATAGAACGTCTGTTTTCAATAGCCTGTTCAACAGAAACATTACCATTTAACACAGGTAAAGGAAGAGTTGTAACACTTATAACATTTCTAGTTGTGTAAACAGTTCTTTTTTCAGAAAAATATAACACACCCACTACAGCAACAAATAAAATGCTAAGAATAACCAGAACAGCTATTTTCTTTTTTTCCATAAATATTCCCAATAACTATCTCTTATAAATCTTATTTAATTTTTCCCACAAAATTTTATATTTTCGTTGAATCATAAATATAGATAATGTCAAACGATATTATTTTAATCGGGACCATCCTAGTAATCGCATACATTTCTAGCTATACCCTTTACAGATACGGAATAATGGATAAAAAAGTTCATAACAGAATATGGAACATAATATTTTTACTGATTTTTATAATTGCAATGGGTGTTGGCTATTTACTAACTGCACTTACAGATTTAGGTATTACCGCTATACCAAACGTTAATCTTATTTTCTGGCATAATGAATTTGGAATATTCTTCTTTTTCATATTATTCTTTCATCTACAAATTAACTGGATTTCATTAAAGAAATTAATATTACAAACCGGTTAAAATAAATAATAACTATCGATAAGCATGATATCTCAATTCAATCTACTTCCAATTACCATATTCCTAATAATCCTCTATCTTTTGAGCTATTTTTTATATACAGATAAAACTATCACCGCCAGAACTTATAAACTGATTTGGATCATTGTTCTCATTGCCAGTTCTTTGATCGTTGGAATAATTGGAATTACCATGTTAATTTTAATAAATTTTAACATACTGCCTATAGACAATACACTGATATTTTTGCATGTTGAAGCAGGTATTATAACAGCTGTAACAGGAATTTTCCACTTACATATCCACTGGAACTCCTTCAAAAAAATCTTCTAAAAAAAAAGAAATCACAAAAAGGCTATTATATTGGTGCGGAAGTGTACGGGAGAGCTCTGTTTAGATAAAAAAAAAGAGATATAAATAATTGGATATATTTTTCATTATACTCGGTGGAAGCATAAAAATATTCAAGATTAGCATAAACAATAGATAAGGAGGAGATATCTTATGAAAGTTAAATACGCTACAATTGCAGTTGCTAATATGGAAGAATCCGTTAAATTCTATACCGAAGTTATGGGTTTTGAAATAGACAATCAAATAACACCTTATCCCGGTATGAATATTATTTTTTTAAAGGATGAGGGAGATGCAATGATAGAACTCGTAGAAAATGCAGATGAACCTGATAAAAAAGGAATATTCTTGGTTGGAATGGAAGTTGAAGATATGGACACAACAGTTAAACAACTCATATCCAATGGCGCAAAATTCACAAGAGGACCAATGGAAGTGGGTGATGGTGCCAAACTTGCCTTTTTAATGGATCCAAACGGTGTTGAAATCGAACTCATCCAGCACTAGAAATTGGACCAATCCTTAAATTTTAATTATATGGGTTCAACAGCCATTAATTTACAGTGGGTCATATAAGCCGCCGACATATATCCTGGAGGATAACATGTTACCAGTGTCAATTCAAATGTTCCTGCAGGGAATGTAACAGGATTGGTTTTGTAATCTCCTTTTATATCTCCATTGCTAGTTACTTGGTAGACATATCTTTTCTGGGTAAGATAATCGATTATTATTACCTGATCACCGTTGTTAAGAAGGTTTATATTGGCAAATGGTGCTGAGAAGTGGGTATGGTGACCTAGAAGTCCAACTGTACCGTTTTGGTTGGGATAAAAACTATCAGAATAATGGTAAACAGATCCCAGAGCATTAACTGTATCTCGACGAATATCCCAGTTTACACCCTGACTAGGTATAGAAACTTTCCCCCAAACTTCGGTGTTCGGAACAGTTGTATTGGTAACAGTGAAATTTTTGGTTAAAGCCTCAATTTCAGGACTTTTTTCATTCAATTTCAAGTTGCTTGTGGTGTAAATAATGCTATAGAGTGCATCATTTTTACCAATCCACATCTCTGTCCTTTGAACAGTGGTTCCATTCATATCCATTTGATAAACATTTTCATGAACAGCAGTACCATTAAAATCCAATGTTTTATGTGAAATAAATTTCATACCTGTTTGATCGGATATATTCGTAGTAAAATTCTCTGATGGGTTGTAACCTGCCACTAATAGCTGCCTATTTACTGTTACATTTAAATCTGACTGGGGATCTGTGAATGCCACAATTTCAGAAGGCGATGTTTGGTTTAAATTTAGCCATGTTTCAGGATAATCAAATGATATTTCATCCTTCTGGAAGTGACTGGTTTTAATTTCCTTTCCTGAGAATACCACAGCAGTAAAAGCCACCCCAATAAGAATAACACATAAACCAACCATTAAATATTTAAATTTAATTTCCATATAACACCTTTCCTCCAATCATATTATCAAACTTATTAATCACTAGTTACCATTAAAAAACAGTGATAAATTTTCCCGAAATTTTATTAATAAAATTTAAAATTCGAATAAACTTAGTAAACGTACATTGTATTCTTCATGTCATTCTCATCTTATAAACCTTTCTTTTACAATATAGGGGAAAAATAAAATTATTTATATCTATTCTCCATGGTGTAAATCACAACAAAATAAATATTTCAGGTGCTAAATGTTAGTTAAGTAAAAAATCTGTGAATTTATTGATAATAGAATTATATTTGATAATATTTCTAAGAATTGAAGTAGTAAAATAAATTAATAAAAAAAATATTATGATTAAAGGGATTGTTGTATAATATCAAAATTATATTTAAAATGGATCATGTTTAAAATACAGAAAATAATTTATTTTACAAAAATAAGATATAAATATATATGAAATCACTATTTCCTGATTATAAATTTCCAAATAAATTCAAATTTAAAAATAATTTAAATTCATTAATTACCTTTTTTTCCATTATTTTGTTCACAACCATATTCGTATTAATTACATCCAATTTTTCTCCAATAATTAACAACAACAATTTAAATCCATTAGAAAAGGGAATTTCAATTATTCTATTATTATCATTCATCTACAGTGGACTGCACTGTGTAGGCTATCTAGATCATCTAATAAAATCATTGACGTTGTATAATAATAATTTAATATTTAAATTGAAACCCAAAACAAATACAAAATCTCCTCTTGTATCCATTATAATTCCAACCCTTAATGAAGATCCTGAAATGGTCAGAAAAACTATTTTAAAGGCTAAAAATGTTAACTATGATAATTCTAAGGTTACATTAATAGATAGTTCCACAGACAGAGATATTCAAAATAAAACAGCTACAATGTGTAATGAATTGGATATTAACTATATTTATCGTGATACTCTTCGAGGGTACAAAGCAGGTTCCATAAATGATGCAATAGAAGAATTTAAGGATGAATATCAATATATTTTAATTCTAGATTCAGACCACAGGTTAAAAAGTTCAATATTCCATGATTTAATCCCAATCATGGAAAACGATCCAGATTTAACCTTTATTCAGACACCACAATATTTTCACAAACAACCAAATGATCATTTGTCAATAGCCTACTCATTTCAACAGCATATTTTTTATAAACATATCTGCAGGGGACTATGTGTGAATGGCTCTTCTTATATATGTGGAACCAATGTTCTGATTAAATTAGAACATTTAAATGAAATTGGGGGTATGGATGAAAGTTGTATAACAGAAGACATTGCCACATCCTTTATTTTTCACAGTAATGGATATAAATCCCTTTATATTGATAAGGTATATGCTGAGGGGCTGGCTCCACCTTCTTTATCAGCCTACTATGGACAGCAAATGAGATGGTCCTATGGAACATTTCAGAACACTAAAAAGGTCTTAAATAAATTTATCAAAGAACCTAAAAGCCTGAAGTCCTTGCAATGGTGGGAATATATTATATTAAATGGGAGCTGGTACTTTATTGGGGTGGGAATATTTATCTGGCTACTTTACCCCATTATTGTGCTTTTATTTAACATGAAACCCTTAGTTTTAGGTTATTTAAACGTTCCATTCTATTTGTTCCTCATCATGATAATGAGTCAAACCTTCACCAGTTTCAGGGAAAGAAGATACCCTCTTAAAGAATTAATACTGGCACAGGGCTTGTTTTTCAGCCTTTTCCCAGTTTATACCAAGGCATTTATTTATGGCCTGCTAAATAAAAAGTTAGAATTTAAAGTAACACCGAAAAAAGAGGTTTACAAAATTCAATTAAAAGAAATTCTACCACAACTAACAGTAATATTCCTTTTAATTATAGCAATCATAGTTGGTACCTACAAGGTGATTAATGGAGAAAACACCAGCACATACCCATCAATCATATTCTGGGCAAGTTACAGTCTCATCATGTTAATGATATTCATGCTATATTTTTATAGAGAAGATAAAAACAAGTACAATGATTAAATTAACAGATAAATACACTAAAATAAAGAACAACACTTTTTAAGCAAACTAAAAAAAAATAAGAAATGATAAAGTTTTATATTAATCTATGGTGTAGGGTTATCAGATTGAACTTTACCATCAAGAACAGTTACAAGCCTTTGGGCCATATTACCAACGTATGGTTCATGTGTAACCATCACAAGCGTAACATTTTCTTTTAAATGAAGATCCTTCAGGAGGTTGAGGATAACTTCTCCTGTTTTTGAATCTAAAGCTCCTGTAGGTTCATCTGCCAGTATTATTGAGGGACGGTTAACCAAAGCCCTGGCAATTGCCACTCGCTGCCTTTCTCCTCCTGAAAGTTTGGTTGGTTTTTGATCAACTTTATCTTCAAGATCAACAGATTTTAACAGTTCAAAAGCCCTGTCATGCATCTCTTTAGAAGTTGCTTTAGTTTCAAACATTGGTATCTGAACATTCTCAATCACACTGAGGTTAGGTATTAAATTATGCATCTGGAAAACGAATCCAATCTCCTTTGATCTGAATTTATTCAGTTTCTTGGTTTTCATTAGATCTATTCCAGCAACCTCAATTGAACCTTCATCTGCAGTGTCAAGAGCTCCAATCATATTAAGAAGAGTTGATTTTCCCGATCCTGAAGGTCCCATTATGGATACAAACTCCCCCTTCTTAACTTCCAAGTCCATTCCATTCAATGCCTTGATTTTTCCATTATCATAACTCTTTTTTAGACCATTTATTTTGATGATAAGGTTATTATTATTCATAGCGTAGTGCCTCCGTTGGTGATAGTCTACTTGCCCTGTAAGCAGGATACAATCCACCAATAACCCCTACAAGGAAGGCAACTACAAATGCCCTCAGGAATATGTCCGGTGCAAAGGAAGGATTAATAATTCCGCCCACAGATGGACTCACTGTTAAAATGAGTTCTACCCCTACAACAGCTATCACAGTACCTACAACAAAAGCTATGAGTGTGAGCACAACAGATTCACCGAGAATCATTCCAAGAATTCTTCTTTCGGTCCATCCCACAGCTTTAAGAACCCCTATTTCCCTGGTTCTTTCATAGACAGACATTATCATCGTATTTATAACTCCAACAGCTCCAATAAATATTGCCAAGAGCGAAATTGCCCAGCTAGCCGTATCTATAAAACTGAGTCCTTGATTTATTCGACTCGCAGATGCTTCTGCAGTGGTTGTTGTAAGTTCATTTGGATATGCATCTTCAATAGACTTACTTACAGTGGTGACATTAGCATTGTCTGTTACCTTCACAAGGATGTTACTAACCTTTCCTTCATTACTAGTTAGATTCTGTAATGTTGAAAGAGGCATCATGATACCTGCATCTGTTATGAAATTTCCTGTTTCATATGTTCCTGTTATTTTAAAATCTTTACCATACAGATTTATGGTATCTCCAACAGTTTGATTTAGACTTTCTGCAATGGTCTTTCCTAATATGACCTGATCAGTACTGTCATTCGAGAAAACAGTACCATTCACACTGTCAACACCAATAAGACTTAACTTAACTGTATCAATACCTGTTACTGAAATACCACCTGGACCGAAACTCTCTGAAGAACTATTTGAAAGTTGACCACTTGTTGAAGTATTACTGGCCCTTAAAATTCCGGTAGTATCTTTAACACCACTTATATTTAGCAGATCTGAGACAAATGTATCGTTAAGTGTACCGCCCTGTCCAAAACTATTCGAACCAGCCTGTACAACTGTTATTTCTGCTGCACCTGCCTTAAGAGTACTCTGCGTGGAGTTTTTAAGGCCTCCTGTAACCATTCCCAGGGCCACAATGACCATTATACCAATTGCTATTCCAACAATAGCAAGGGAACTTCTAGTTTTGTTTCTGAATGGATTTTTCACCACCAGCGATAAAAATGACATACAACCTCCTCTTTCTAAACCTTGTATAATAACTATGCACAATTCATGCCAAAATTTTACAAAAATCCGGGTAAATCAAGCCATATTATTTATTAAATCCTAATTTGACTCTTTAATATATTTAACTGTAAATTTAATGAATTAAATATTTAGGCTTGATTTAATATTATGTGGTAATTAGAATTTATTTTTATTCATCAAAACAAAAAAAAATTTGATTTCTTTAAATGTATTTAACAGGCCAAATAAACAGAGAAAGGAGTTAAATTTTATTCTAAGTGAGGATATTCACAAATTAGTTTGTAAATTATAATATGTTGTGATTTACAAGTTTCTATCAATTCTATTAGGAATATATACAAAATCTTGGACAGTATGAACAATTTAATAATAATTAACATATATCTTGATTAAATTGGTACAATGTTATGGATTATTGGGAAAAATTCGAATTAAAAGGTAAAATAGTTATATGAAATAATTTAGAATGGTATTAAATGAAAATAGAAGATGAGATTCCGGACCCCCAATTAAAAATGACTTTGAAATTATCCTTTCGTAATGCTTTGGTCATTGGAATATCTTTTTTAGTTATCTTATTCTTGGTATTGAAATTACTTACAAAACAACCAGAAATAAGTGATATTTTTAGTTATAGCATGATGATAATACTTTATGTGGGTGTTGCCATAAGTTTGTACCTGGCAAGTAATGCATCGCAGATTTATGGAAAAAGAACCGAGACTGCATGGGCAATTTTATCATTGGCAGTTGTAACATCAATTATTGCGAGTATTATTGCGGGAATTTTAGTTGTTTACTTCAATCAAAGTCCTTCAAATTCCCTTGCCGATATATTTTATCTGTTATTTTTCCCTTTATTCTTTATTGGAATCATAATTTTTCCTTCTTCAAGCTCAACAACAAGACAGAGATTCAAAAGGTTCTTTGACATACTCATAATTATGTTCTCGGTGAGCCTTGTATTATGGATATTTCTAATTACACCTGCCCTTAATAACTTCCACGGAAACTTCAATTCACTAATAATTAAATTAACCTACGTTCTTGGAGGGTTTTTACTTCTGCTCTCGCTGATAGACTTGATTTTCAACAGAATTAAAGCGGATAGATATGCTCCATTATTGATATTGGCCCTTGGAATTTTAGTTTTGATAATTACAGAATCAGTCTATGTATATCAGATAGTACATGGAACATATGTTGAGGGAAGTTCAGCGGACCTTGGATGGATCCTAGGATATTTAATAGTGGGACTGGCAGGTATATCACAGTACAACCATCAGAAATTGAATATGGACAATTTTATTGATAAATATTTATCCTGGCATAAAAATTATAGCATAACTCCATATTTAGCACTTGCAGGAGTTACAGCTGCTTATATATCATTAATATGGGCATATAATACTTTTAATTCCAATTTAATATTTTTAGAATTTGGTGTGGGCATATTAATCTTTTTAGTTGTGTTACGTCAAATAATATCGGTTAGCGAGAACAAAAAACTTTATTGGAAGGCACAGGAAGAAATAGCGCTGAGAAAAGAGATTTCAAAGTCACTAAAAGAATCTGAATCTGCATATCGGACCATATTCGAAAATACAGGAACTGCTACAGCCATAATAGATGAAAATAACATAATAACTTTGGCAAACAGCGAGTTTGAAAAACTTTCAGGCTGCTCTAAACAGGAAATTGAAGGAATAAAACCCTGGACAGATTTTGTTGTTAAAGAAGACTTGGATAAAATGATGGATTATAACAATCTTAGATTTACAGAAAAAGAACCCCATCCAATGAATTATGAATTCAGGTTAAAAGATAGATCAAGTAATATAAAAAACATATATGTTGTAGCAGTGATAATACCCGGTTCAAATGATAGTTTAATTTCCTTATTAGATGTTACAGAGAGTAAAAATGCAGAAGCCGAGATAAAAAAATCCCTTGAAGAAAAAGAAATTCTTTTAAAAGAGATACATCATCGTGTGAAAAACAATTTAACTGTAATATCAAGTCTTCTCAATCTACAATCCCGATATATAAAAGATAAAGAAGATCTGGTGATGTTTAAAGAAAGTCAGAGTCGTGCTAAGTCCATGGCACTCATACATCAAAGACTATACGATTCATCAGATCTTAAAAGAATTGATTTTGGCGACTATATTAAAACCCTTGCAAATGATATGTTCCATACCTATGTTCCAAATTTCAACATGGTAAAATTAAATATAAATGTTGAAGATGTAATGCTGGATGTAAATACCGCTATTCCATTGGGACTTATATTAAACGAACTACTATCCAACAGCATGAAATATGCATTTCCAACAGAGCTTTCAAATAACTTTACAAATGGAAATATCGATGTAAATTTGTATAAGAGTGAAAAAGGTTATACATTAAGTGTTGTTGATGATGGAATAGGTTTTCCAGAAGATATTGATCTTGAAAATACAGATTCACTGGGTCTGCAACTAATATACAGCCTTACAAATCAGATTGATGGAACAATCCATCTGGCCAGAACCAATGGAACTTCTTTTAAAATAGAATTCAAAGAACCAGAATTTCAAAAATAAAAAAAAAGAAATAAATTAGTCAATTTTAACTTTGATTTTCTCCTCTTGAACCTTAGGAAGTTCAACAGTTAATACAGCATCTTCGAATTTTGCAGAAGCCTTTTTAACTTCGATTTTTTCTGGCAGAGGAATGATTCTACTGGTATCGCCATAGCTCCTTTCCTTTTTAATGAACTCAAGAGTTTCATCCTCTTCATCGAATTTAGCTTGGATTTCAACAGAATCTTCTGTTATGTTAACATTGATATTTTCCTTTTTTATGCGTGGTAAATCCACTTTGATTATATAAGAATTTTCTGTTTCAAGAACATCGGTTAGAGGTTTTTGTGAAGTATAATCCGATATGGTCTTTCCAAACTCTTCCTGCTTATCCTTAAGAGTACTTATAAATTCATTTATCTTACGTTCAGCCTGTTTTCGGGTTTTTTCAGCATTTTCTCGGAATTCCGCAGTTTTATCTGATGTATCCGCCTTTATTTCAGCGGTTTTTTCGCCGGCATTTTCTTTAATTTCGGATGTTTTCATAAGAGCACTTTCCTTTGCATCTGCTGTTTTCTCTAAAGCACCTTTTTTAACTTCAAGGGCTTTATCTTTGAGATCTGATTTTTTTTCCAGAGCTATTTTTTTAACTTCAGATGATTTATTCAATACATTGTCCTTCATTTCATCTGTTTTCACTTTAGCTTCTGCCTGCTTTTTTGAAGTTTTTTCTTTCAGTTCTTCTGCTTTATTTTTTGCTTCCAATGTTTTTTTCTTTATTTCATCCTTAACTACATCATTTTTCTCTGCCATCCAAGTCACCTCTTAATATTTTCTCCCCGATATAATTTGATCCTAGATATGAATTAAGTTTTCGATTTTGTACCAATTCCAAAAACTCATTTCCCTTTATAATCAAAAATTAAATATAAATAGGAATAAAAAAGTTTTAAAAGGATATAAAAACCTTAAGATCAATTTATTAATTTTTACAAGGCTAATAAACCAATTATTTTCCATTAATTTAGAATTTATACCCTTTCTCACAACTTTTTTTTAAGATATATGATTCCAATACCTAAGTAATAAATACAAGATAATAATATTAATAAAGAATTTAGACGGAGGAAATTAAATGATAATAGAAATTATAATATTAATTATAGTTCTAATACTGGTTATTTACATTATCTACCAGTATAATGGTCTAATACGGCTTAGAAATAGGGTAAAAAATGCATGGTCACAGATAGATGTTCAGCTTAAAAGAAGAGCAGATCTTATTCCAAACCTTGTTGAAACTGTAAAAGGGTATGCAAAACATGAAAAAACTGTTTTTGAAAATGTTACCAAGGCCAGATCAAGCCTTATGAGTGCTAAAACGGTTAAAGAAAATGCAGAAGCTAACAACATGTTAACAGATTCACTGAAATCTTTATTTGCAGTGGCTGAAAATTATCCTGAACTCAAGGCAAGTGAAAACTTCAGACAGCTTCAAGCCCAGTTATCAGAAACAGAGGATAAAATTGCGTATTCCCGGCAATTTTACAATGACACCGTGCTTATGTTCAACAACAAGGTTCAGATGTTTCCAAGCAATATACTGGCCTCACTGTTTCACTTCACTGAAGCAGAATATTTCGAAATTGCCGAATCAGATCGTGCAGTTCCAGAAGTTAAATTCTAGGTGGTAAAAAATGGATAAAAAGGTTTATCTAACTTTAATCCTCTTTTTTTCTCTATCGGTAATGGCTGGTGCAGGAGCATCCTTTGCAGCGGATCGAAGCTACACAATCCCTATTTTAAATGAAGATCTATTTGTACAGAGCGATGGAACACTACATGTAGTTGAAACAATCCATTACTCCTTCAGTGGAACATACAATGGAATATACAGGGACATACCTGTAACATCACCACAACAGTTAACCAACATAACGGTGTCGGCAGATGGAGCATATACCAGCTATAAACTGATTGATCAAGGAACAACTAAACGTATCCAGGTATATCTCTATTCTGATGCAGCAAAAAACACCCCTATTACAAATAGGAATGTGAATGTTACAATTGAATACGATTTTCTACATGGAATAAAATCTTACAACGATATAGCCGAACTACAGTACCAGCTAGTTGGTACCAGCTGGGCTGTTGACATTGGACAGGTTGTAGCCAATATACATTTGAACTCCAATACAGGAGTGCAGTACTGGCTTAATCCGCCCTACTTTGCAGCAGGTTCTTCATGGGATAACAACACATTACATGTAACAAGTACCAATGTTCCATCTGGACAGTACTTCGAAGTAAGAATGGTTATACCCAAAAGTCAGTTTGCAGCCAATCCAGTTAACGCCAATATAATAAACCAGAACGGTTTAAACGAAATATTGAAGATTCAAAAAGATTATCAGAATTCACTGAACTTCAAAACGGCTATGTACGAGATTCTTGCAGTGTTAATGTTTTTAGCACTTTTCATACCTTTATTCATATATTTAAGGTTTGGAAGAGAACCTAAAATAGATTACAGGGCAGAATATGAGAGGGACATTCCAACAGATGATCCTCCTGCAATTGTAAATGCCATATGTGGTCCGGGATTTTCCAAAAAAGTGGGTGTACCAGATATGGATGGTTTCAAAGCAACCATAATGGATCTAATCAACAGAAAATACTTCATCCTCCAAAACCAGCCATCTGAAAAGGAGGGATACGGAGCGGATGGTTCAATGTTTTTAAAGGTTAACCCTGAACAGGATTCCTCAACACTTAAAAGATTTGAACTGAATGTTATGAATTTCCTGACACAGTTTGAGGAAGACGGTGTAATTTCAATGGACGCCATTTCTGATGACTTATCAAACCGTGAATCTGCAAAATCTTTTAGAGAAACCTATATGGGCTGGGTTGATAACATCAAAAACCAGTTTTTAAATGACAGCGAACTCAACAAGTTCTTCAACAAGAAAGGTGATTCCTACATTAAAATCTTTGGAGGAATAGGTTTAGCAGTTTCTGTAATAGTCTTCATCTGTGCATTGATGGATTCATTACCCGCAGCAGATATTGCACTTGTAATGTCAATTGTTCTGGGTGTGGTGGCAATTATTTCACTAATCCTACCAGAAAAGATAGCAGGACAGTGGACAACCTACGGCGAAGAATACGATGCTAAGTGGAATAACTTCAAGAAGTACATAAAAGATTTCAGTTTGATAAAGGAATATCCTCCTGAATCAATTGTTATCTGGAACAAATATCTTGTATATGCCACAGCATTAGGTGCTGCCGATGCAGTTAGAAAGGCCATGGAATTATATGTTCCAAAAGATGAATTACAGGGTAGTGATATCTACATGTTCCACTACTATGGAGGATACTTGCTTTTATCCAATGCATTTGATACAGGAATATCAACAGCAACTGCAGGATCGGGCGGAGATTTCGGAGGAGTTGGAGATGTGGGTGGAGGATTCGGAGGAGGTGGAGGAGGAGCATTCTAATATCAAATTTAGAATACTCTAATTAGAACACCCCCCCCCCCCCACCTTCCTTTATTATATTTATTTTTTTACCCAATTTCCATAAATTTTCATAGAATTATACATTTTTTTTAGAAACTGAATTTTCAAAGATTTTTTATTTTTATATAGCTTAAAATTGATAACAATAAAATAAATTATGTTTAAATTATTATTCAATAATTATAGGTTGATCTTAAAATCATTAATTTCAGTTTAACCAATTAATCGGGGTTTGAGCATGGAAGATCCAGATATAAAATTATATGATGATCTCATAGACTTTGTACTCTACAGATTTCAAGTTGATAACAAAAATTATAGAATATTTTTATTATCTGACCCTGAATTTGAGCTCTTTAATTATGAATGTGATATTGTTAGAAGCTTCTATTACATGATAACCCAACAAAATGAATCTGGTAATAACAGCTACAAAAAATATTTAAAAATGATAACCAAAGAATATGGCGAATTCTTTTATCAAAGTGAAGATGATTCCTATATTTCTGCAGCTTTAATCCATATCAATAAAGTGTATAATACCATTGCACCAGTTTATAGTGCCATTGAAATTTTAAATGAAAATAACGGCACAGAGAAGGATGTAACTTTTCTACACACCATGTTAACTGAAAATTCTGGATATGATTATTTGATATTATTGAGAAAAACTAGACATATGGACGTGCTAAATGAAGATTTGGACATTAATAATATATATTTAGATGTGATACACGAGGCAATACATATGGTTGAACATGAAAAAAACCATACATGGTGGAAATTTTGGATTAAAGAACATAAAGACTCACAGGAAATAGAAACAATTTCAAACGAACTTTACAATGAATGGGCATCCGGAATTTTATCTCATAAAAACTATTAAATATACTAAAAAGAATTTAATTGATGAAAAAATGGATTTATTGAAATTTAAAGTATTTGCATGCAGCCATAATCATTTTTAATTCTGTTTCAGCCGCAATTGACATGTCAGTGTTATCCCTTTCAACTTCTAGTGTAATGGTGTTAATACCCAAATTGTAAGCTTCTGTTCTCAACATACCTGTTCCAAGCGGTTGTACTTGTTTTGTACAGCCAGAAACATTTGCTATATAAGAAACCCATTTATCTTCCTTTGATCCTGTGGTTGATGGGTTTAAATATAAATAACCTTCAGGAGTCACCCCGCCGCCTGAATGAATATCTAAAATGTATTTTATTCCCTTATTTTTTGCGAAGTGAACAATTTTCCAGGCAGGAGAACCTTTTACATTGGCAATTCTATTTGGATCAATGCCCTTGTAAAATCTGGTATTAAGTTCAGTATCTAATGGAATTGCAAATGGTATAACATAAAGTGTTCCATGGATATTTTTGTCCTTAATATATTCTAAATACTTCATAATTCCAATATTTGCTGCTGTTTCATTACCATGAATACCTGCTGAGATTAGAAGTATGGGACCATGGCCATCTCCAAATTTCAACATTACAGATCCCTTTTTCTCCTGACTAAAAATTGTTTTTGCAAAATCTGTCTTGGGTATATTAGAATCGATCTGAGAGTTTCGGGTAACATCTCCACCAATTTTACTGTTAAATATGATATATTCCGGCCCAATAATTTTGATCTTCTTTTTAGTGTATCTATAATTATTTCCAATATTATACTTTGAAACAAATTTTTTAGTGCTTAAAACCGTTAATAAATAATAATTACCCACATTCATTTTGGGACTGATGTAAAGAGAAGTTAAATGATGTTTTGAAGCACCAGCAGCCATATTTGATGAGTGGTTGCGACCGAGATAAGTAATTGCGTGGCTGTGAATATTTTTAAGGTAATAATTAACCCATATACTATAATAGGAAGTATTTCCCCTATTTTTTATAGTGTTTGACACCACTATCTTGCACCCTTTAATACCCTTCAAAGGAACAGATATATGGCTAACAATTAAATTTTTATTGGGAACATGTGAAACCCCTTTATGAATAGAACTTATTCCCGGGGTTGCAGCCGAACTAGAACTTTGAATGATTAATGGAACTACAATTAAAATCATTAAGATGATTAATAGATTTTTTTTCAAAATTTTACCCCTAAATAAATAATCCATTTTTAGAATATTTATTTTCAAAAGTTTAACTTATACTTTTTAAATGTATATATTTGGAGTTGGTTCAGGGTACTTATAATATTAATTCAAACACTTCTCAATCATCTGATATAAAATTTATAAGAGTTGTAAAATTTGGAATTTATGGAAGGTTAAAGAATAAAATAGTTAAAATGGAATTTATGAATAAAAAATTGTTGAATATAGATGGAATAATAAATAATTTACACAACACAAAAATACTTACTTGAATATTCCAGTTTCTGGCAGTTAAAATCGTAATTCATACCATGATATTTATGTTTTTTAAACCGAAACATATAGACTAACTAAAATTCAAATATAATTAATGGATAGTTTGAAATTTATATAAATTTAAATGGATTTTTATTGTAAATTATAAAAAATAAACCGAAAAGTATATAAGCTATGAAAACATATATTAAACAGTACAGAAAAGAAGACTGTTCTATTTTTAGTTTTCAAATTTTAGAAATCAAAATGTGATAAATAATAAATTTGTTTATTTTACATTGGAAGTATTTTTATAATAATTTGCATTGAATGAATAATTCAGATGAAAGAAATTTAATTTAAAAAAGTTTATTAAGAAATAAATATTCCACATTCAATTATTATTCGTAAAATTCTCAAAAACTTGATTGGAGGATATAACGGCAATTGAATGTATATGCAGTATTTTTTAACTGTCAAATAAAAATATTGAATGTAATATAAGGGGGATAATTATGTTAAGCGATCCAATAGTCCAGGAAATATTAATGGATATAACCAACGATGAAAAAAGCAGTGTTTCTATAATTGAATGTATACAGAAGGGTAAAACATTCGACGAAGAAATTGCAGAAGAAACTGAAATAAGATTGAACATCGTAAGGAAAGTTCTCTATAAACTTTACGATGCAGGCATAGCATCCTATAAAAGAAGCAGAGATCCTGAAACTAACTGGTACATATACAGTTGGAAATTTGACCAGGATAAAATTTCTGAAATAATAAGCAAGAAATATGAAAAGTTTTCTGAAGAAATTGAAAAATCTCTTGAATTCGAAGAAGAAAACATGTTCTTTGCATGTAATTTAAATGGCCACAGATACAAATTTGACGAAGCATCTGAAAACAACTTTTCATGCCCAAAATGTGGTGAATCTCTGGAATTTCAGGATAATAAAACCATAATAGCAGAATTGAAACAGATTATGAAGAAAAATAACCAAGCATAATCAATTATTTTTTTAAATTTATTCGTGTTAAATAATTTATTTAAATATTCTAGGGAATAAGCTCATATTAACCCTGAATACAGAATTCAAAGTATAAGGAGTGATTTATATCTTATTGAAAAACGAATTAAAGGGTTTAAATAATGAACTTATTTTGAGGGCTCGTGCAGGTAAATGTGGAGAAATTAACATTCATGAGATGTTAAAGGCAATAAGTGTACTGGATAAAACCACAGAAGGTCAAACATATCTATTAGATCATCGATGCGATGAAAAATTTGGTGAATTACTGGGAATGCTCAACGAGATAACTGTGGATATGCGAAATGGGAAAATGAATATTGAGGATCTCACAACCAAGTACATGGACAAAATACCACCAGCAGAAATTGATGAAATACCACCAACAGATCTGGACAATCAAACAGACATGGACAAAATATCATCAACAGATTAATATATTATCTTTTTTTAAATAAAAATTCATAAATCAACTAAATGAATTAAATTTAATATTAAATTCCATTCTATTACTTATTTAAAGTACTGTTCTTTTTTACATAGTTATATGAACCATTATACTCTCATCTAAAGCGTATTTAAAATGGGATTGGTGTAAACACTACAGAGAGCTGCAGGGATTCCCGCTAGATATGAGAAGGTATATGCACGGTTCTCAAGCGGCCACTGGTATGGGCATGTGGTTGCACAAGTATATGTTGACGGGTATGGTATAAAGCAGATGGAACCAGTTCCAGAAACCAGTTTGGAGTTGTAAACAACTGGAACACCAATACAGCAAATTATTATGGTACTTACAGAGAATTACCTTTTTTAAAATTGAATATACAAAATAATAAGAAATCTTGTTTTATCAGGATTTCCACACTTTTTTTTATTAATTAATATATCTGAGCTGAATAAAAAAAATAAGTAAAATAATGCATTAGAATAATATTTTCATACACTTTTAATTGTACTAAACTTATAATTATTGTTTTCATTGGATTCTGATACAGTTTTATGGGCATCTGCATATGCTGAAATATAATAATTCTTAGCAACAATAGAACTAGATAATTTTATTGTGGTATTCAAAGTTTTACTTTTACCTCCACCTAGCCCAGTGAAGTAATGCTGGCCTATATATTTATTCTGGGCATTTCCTTTCTTTTTAAGGTAATAATGCACCCAGAAGCTACTTGTGCTGATTGTCCCAATATTTTTAATGGTGTTGGTTACATATAATTTGTTTCCGCTGTAACCATTAATTTTGGCCCCAATTCCAGTTAAAACCAGATCCCGGTATGCACTGTGAATACTTATCCTGGTTGAACCTAACTTGTAATTGTTATTTTTATTTGTTTCAGGATTGGTTTTATAAGGGTCGGCATAGAGTAAAATATTATAATTAGCTGTAGCTATGTTTGTTGGTAATGTAAGTGTTGTGTTTAAATGTTTACTTGACAGTGAACCAATACTTGTTATGAAAGTCTGCCCCATGTAGATATTTTTGCTTGTTGAATTCTTTTTAAGGTAAAAATTCACGTAAAAACTGCTGGAAGCAGCATTAACCAAGTTTTTAATAGTACTCAAAACATTAATTTTATGCCCTTTAATACCATTCTTAGGATTAATAACCTCTGATACAGTTAAATCAGATTGATAAGGATTTTTTGATCTGTCGCTGTTGTACCATAACTCTGCTGCATTATCATTATATTTGGTTGTTTGTTGAAGTGTTGGGAAAGTACCAAGCCAGTTACCAACAAATGCAGAATATCCTCCGGAATTTCTCCAAACCTTTGTATTATTGTATGATATTGACTTAACAATCTTTTCATAATCGTTTTTACTGTTGTATTCTGCAAAATTTTTGGTTCCCCCACTAATAAAACTATTGACAAGATCCAAACCTTCTCCAGTCCAAGCACTTGCATAATAATTAGCTCCAGAACCTCTAAACATGTTTGCAAAATTGTATATTGTGCTGGTTGGATTTGAAACTTGGCAATTATCTACCCATCCCGTTGAAAAACATGATTCAAGCAGGATTACAGGAATATTATTTTTTACTGGGGCTGTAAACAGTTTTCCATCCCATCCTTCGCGCATTCTATTTCCAATACCCCATATAAAATTATCGGAACCAACCAATGCAAAGGGAGGAGTTGCAGATCCTCCTTTCAAATTGTAATTACCCGACTGATATCCACCATGACCTGCATATATTATTGCATCTGCACCGTACATACCCTTCAATATATTTTTGGTGGTAGCATTTCCTTTATAAAGTTCTAAAACAGAATATCCTTTTGATTTAAGTAGAGAGGCAATACTTTTTGCTTCACTATATGCAGAAGGTATATCATTGGCAGAATCCCCAATAATTAATATATGAGCCTCTGAATAGGGTAAAATGCTGCAAATAAATGTCAATGATACGGCAGTTACTATTAAAATCTTAAAAATCCTTTTTATATCCAAACCAGCACACCTTTATATTTTTTAGGGATAAATATCTGCTATATGGGATTTTAATTCCCGATATTTTTTTAACTCCATTAATAATATATTATGGAATATCTTCACAAGAATATATAATTATTCATGTTAAAAGTGCAGATCCTCACCCATCAAATCAAATATAATTAGATCAAGAAAAAAACAAGAAATAATTTCAATCAACTTTTTTCTGAATCATATGCAACTATATTAAATTTCTCTTCCAATATTATCAATAATGGCCCTATTATATCCCCATTAATCATCTTAGTTTTTGGGCTAAAAAAATTAATTAATAATTTACTTTCAATCCATATGCACTTATTATCTCTTTGAAATTGTTTATCAATATTTTTTTGGTACCAAATGTAACATAATTAGGTAGTCTATGGTTTGTAATAAAGAATTTCTGAACTCTGGAAATCCCATCCTTCATCTGTGCCATTGTCAAAGAAGAAACTCTAAAACTGGTTGAATAGTATGAAATTGCTTTACCCGATATGTCTGTCACACTTCCAGAAGCCATTGTAATAATATATTTAACTCCTTTGCTGAGTAATTTATATCTTAAAGTGAGCACATTACTGCTGATGCTTTGGGTTGTTGCTATGGAATTTCCAGAACCGTTTTTAAGTGTTATCAATTTATTTCCAAATTTTACTGGTTTGCTGAAGGTGATCTTTAAAACTTTGTTAGGTGAAACATCAACAGCACCACTACTTGGATTGGGCATTATAACTGCAAGACTATTTACAACAGGTACCTTTGCTGTCCATGCAACAAGACGTGCCAATATACTTGGATGTTGGGGGTCTAATTCTGGGTGTGGGCCACTTAAGATCGATCTTCCATTGTAGTAGTAATCACCTACAATGGCACCATAATTTTTATAGCCAATATGGTTGTCGGCATACACAGCAAATGTAACAGCTTTACCACCTTTAACATACATTGCAGGACCATTGTAATGGGCCATTGTAACAGTACCGCCAGATCCAAATAATTTACTTCCCGGATACAATATTTTTACTTTTATATTACCTTCATGATATGGATGTTTACAGTAAACATGGGGAGCAACACCCCATGCTCGGTACATCCCATCAACATTTCTAGAACCAGAATAAGCACCTGCACAAATTCCAAGGTAGCCATGACCTGTTCTAACGAATTTTCGTATGGCACTACTGCTTACAGCGTTTATATAATTTTTACCACTCGTACCACCCGGCATCACAAGTACATTATAATGGGATAAAATTGAATAATTTATTATCTTTGTTGTTGAATACGAGAAATAATAACCGTTCAATAGATGTTTGGTGTTTGCAGTATGAAGACCAGTTTTTACTCCCCAGACACAGCTACTAATTGAACCCCTTCCATTATAAATAACTACTTTAATTACCTTCCTTGAAGTGGATACACTTTTAGAAACTGGTTTAGAGCTAGTACTTTTTAAACTAACAATTTTTGCATCTGATCCCTCAAAATGGGTTGAACTTATATTTCCAGTGCTTCCAGTCCCAACATTAGCTGCTGAGGCACCATATATTCCTAAACTTAATGTTATTCCAAGAACTAATAAAGCCAAAACTAAATACTTCTTGATAGTAAAACGCCTCCCATGATGTCCAATTAAATAGATTTCAATTGTTGTTATTGTTGAATAATGAAAATAAATAAAAATAATCTAAAAAACTGTAGTAATGTTTATATTAAGTTATTAGAGGTTTATTAAAGTTTTGAATTAATTATATTTAAAAATAATTAATAAAAAAAATGTGATTCATAATATAAATTGCAATCAAATTAAAATAACTCAAAATCAAAAATTATGGATTTTATGGAAAAATATTCTGGGATTGAAATGATATTGGGTTTGATCATTCCCAAAAATGGTATCAATCTACTTAGAATAATCCACTCTTTTCCAATCTGGTTTCAATTAACTGTGCACCTTTATCCATCTTCTCTTTAATGAGCATGGTTAAAACAAATGCTATTATAGGGAATACAGTTAAAATTGCCATATCATACCAGTAGCTGGTCCAAATCACCCCTGCAATTACCTCACGCAGTGCTCCTATAGCATACGACAACGGTAAATACGGATGTATTGCCTGGAAAAATGGTGGTAAAATTTCCACAGGGAAAGTTCCACCGGTAGCAGTGATCTGCAAAACCAGGATAATAATGGCCAAGGCCTTACCAGCATTTCCAAATGTGGATGTCATTGAATACACAATTATCATTGCACACACACCAATATACACAGTAGTCAATGTAAACAACAATGCAGAGGTAACCTGGATATGCAGTAATAATGCACCAATTGAAACCAGCAGCGCTTGTAAAATACTTATAATTAAAAACAATCCCATTCTACCAATATAAACACTTGCTGCATTGTATATTTTACGTGTTTTAATTCTCATGGTGATCATGGCAACAGCAATAATACAACCGATCCATAGCGATATTGAAATATAAAATGGGGCCAGAGCAGATCCATAATTAGCAATAGGATACATATGTTGCTTTTCAAGTGTTACAGGAGTTTTAAAGTAATTTTGAACATCGCCCTGGTCCATATCAGAGAATGCAATTAATTTATCCAGATCATCAACACTTATTGAGTTGAGTTTAGCAGCAGCAACAGGAATTTCAGATTTAATTAAAGGCCATTTAGAATTGGCTAAACTCAATTTAGAGGATGCCTCATTAATTTTCTGGTTAATATTATCCTTATTACTTACAAATGAATTAACACCGTTGTCCAGTTGATCAATTAATGTTTTTAATTCATTTAACTTACCTGTTGGATTAGTACCATCCTTTATATCGGCTTCTATTTCCTTCAAGACAGCAAGAACCTTATTTGCCATTCCAATATCATTTTCAACTTCTGCAATAATAGGTTTTAACTGTTCATCACCTGTAGCATCGTATAAACTGGTTAAAATAGCATCAATATATTTTAAAGAAACAATTGCAGTATTAACCTTTAACTCCATATCCTGAACCTTTGTCAGGGCACCTTTTGGATCAGATTCTATTTGATTGTAAAGTGAATCATAGGAGTTTCTAACTTCGTTGGAATATTTCTGTATTTCTGGCAGGGCTGCACTGACTTTAGGCCAGATATCATTTACAGTATCCATATTTGAATTAGCTTCGCCCAGTGTTGCATCTATGGCCCCTATTTTTCCATTCAGTTCGTTAACAAACGCCCTTGTTTTTAAAAATTGTGCCTCATTTTCCTTAACTAACTGCCCCACATCACCTAGTTTGCCAAAAATTATACCATCAACAGTTTTAACAACTTCATCATTAATCTGTGACTGTACTGCATCTACACCGGCATTTGTAATCCTTGGTGCAATTGGATTAGTTTTATCGTTGACAATATAATCTATTTTAGCCTGTTGGGGTGTTGATGTTTCAATGGAAAGCAGATCCTCGCTGAAATTATTTGGAATTATGAGTGCAGCATAATAATCTCCATTTTTAACACCATTCATTGCATTATCCCTATCAACAAACTTCCAGCTGAAATTTGTATTATTCTTCAACTCATCAACAAGCATATTTCCCACATTATAACTTGTCCCATTGGTAGAGTAACCCAGATCCTCGTTAACGACAGCAATTTCAATATTTGAAGTTCGAGCATACGGATCCCACGTAGCCTGGATATTTAGTAATGAATACAACGATGGAATAAAAATAATAACAATCAAAACAAACATAACAACAGGATTCTTAATAACCGCCTTAACATCATTTCTAAATATTTCTCTTACTCCCTTTATCATTAAAACCATCCTTCTCCTTAAAGGCTTAAATTTGTGTATAATAAGTAATGAATTACAATAAAGCTTGAAATAATAAAGTTTAACAACATCATATAAAAATGTTACTCTTTTAGTTACAATCTGTAATTAATCCTTAACTGGATAAGAAAAATAGATAAAATAATTTCCCTATAGATCCATAGTATAACATGGAAATAACATTGAAAATATAATTATGAAAATATAACATTGAAAACAAATTTCCTAAAATTTTCAAATAAATGTCCATTGGAACTTTACATAACATTTCTAAAAAAATTGGGTGAATATTTAATGTCGGTTTTAACCAGAAAACAATTCTTAAAGCGAAGTAAATCTTGTATTAATGAAACAGGTAATCAGGCCCTGTTAATCAGCGAATTAATTAACCTTGAAAAAGAGGAAAAAATTGATAATCAGGAAGCATATAAAAAAATAAAGGGGATTATGAAAGGTGTTGAAACAGCATTTTTCAGATACGAAGTTTTAAGTCCTCCAGATAATTGTGTATCCCTACATTTAAAGATCCTTCACAGTTTAATAACTTTACAAGAATCTGTAGCTGCCAACTATGATTTTGTTGTATTCTCGGACGATCATGAGAAAGAAAAGGCTGAGAAACTGGAAGAGTCAAGTAATCTGCTGGATAAATTCAGGTTGGAGTTTAGACCAATAACAACCGAAGTAGACAGTTTATTAATGAAATAATGGATTTAAGAAATAGAGAATTAATTAGCTAGGGGATTTATTAAAAATTAATTAAAAATAAATATATTTATTCTTTAGCAAAGTTTATTTTTAACCTGAAATTTGGTTCTATTTTAAATAATTAGAACTCCTCTTAACTCCGATTATAATAATATTGTTCTTTTTGATGATTAATATATTTTTTGTTAAAATAAAATAAAATAATGTCTTATTTTTAACTTTTGATAAAGATTGGATCTGAAATGTTATATTGAACATTCGTGTGGATCGTAGATTCTAATTAACTGATAGGAGGAAGTATCTTCTGTCACAAAAATTTCAAGGTCAAAAATCTTCTTACTGGATATATTTTCAGATTTCATAACTTTCTTTAAAATAGAATAACAACTTGGATTTATTAATATTGCGTTAGGAAATTGGGCTTTGCTATGGAATAACTTTCTTTTATCACTTATTGATTTTAATAACTGTTCACCAGTTAGATTTTCATTTTTCATATCCATATAATCACCCTCCAACATCATTTTTTTAATCTATCTAATATTATGGTCTGCTTTTCACTTTAACTTTTCTAAAAAATACCAATCATAAAAGTATATAAAAATTTACAATCTTTAATTAAAAAACTGAAAATATTAGTATTGATATAATATATTTTTGGGAAAAACAGAATTTTGTAGGTAAAATAAATTCCATATTCTAAAAAATTGATCAGTTTACAGCTTTTTAGCCCTATCCAAATAATTTTTTCAAATTTCAAAATAAATTATTAAAAAAAAGCATGAAAACTTCCAATTACTTTATAAGGTGTTAAAATCAATAGTGAATAAGCCTATTTTATAGGCTAAAAATTGGAAGTGATAAATTTGTTTGGAAATAGTTACGGTAATGATAAAAGAAATGATGCTCCTATTCAAGAAGGCGGAGAATACGATGTTAAAATTGAGGATACTGGCAGAGACGGAGACGGAATTGCTCGTATAGAAGGTTTTGTGGTTTTTGTTTCAGGCGCTAAAGTTGGCGACGAAGTAAAAATTAAGATTAATTCAACAAGAAGAAATTTTGCATTCGCTGAAATAGTCGAATAATCTCAATTTTGAATTGTTAAAGCAAAGTTTTCTTGAAAATTGTTAATCTTATAAGTTTACAAAGTTTATAATTTTATTAATTTTCTCGAATTTCTATTTGTTAATATCTAAAATTTTAGGATGTGAAATATATTTTCATATTCTAAAAACCCATTATATCAATATTTTTTTTAATATAATTTTTATACACCTTATTTTCATTATAATTCTTTAATAACCTAAAACTCTTTTCTAGCATCTTCATAATTAATGTCCTTAAATTAACCATTTTTGTAGCTTTTAATTTATCTCTAATTGTTTCCTTAAGAAATCAGAAAAACTTAGGAATAAACCCATATATCAATTTAATTATTAAGATGGGGATGAAGGACAAAATATGTGTTAAAAATAAGTTAATATAAGGGGCAGTATGATGTCAATTATCAATAATATGATAATAATTAAAAGACCAATTAATACAATGAATCCAATAATTTTAGGACTATCCCCATAAATCTTTCTTAAAAAATCTTTCATAGGTTAAACCCCCTGTTTTTAGCTATAATATAAATAAAAACCATCTCCTTTTTTAATAGTAGCTGTGTGCCATGTTTTTAAGGGTATCATTAACTTAAATATATCGATTCTTGGATCTCCTAGCCATTTTTTATTTACATTTATAGCTATTGTGACATGAGTAAGTTCAGGACTAGGGTTATAATTTAATACCCCTTTATTTGGTAAATGATATCTAGTACTTGATGTAGCGTATATTGGGAACCCTACGACTGATCTATATAATGTAATACCTACGGAATATACGGTTTGTCCACAATTGTTTACAATTCGGAAGTTATTGACGTTACCATAGACATTAGCCATAGTGCTTATTGTAGTAGAATCGTCACCAGGACTTACTGAATAGTACCATTTATGTGTATTATTATGAAGCATAATGAGATTCTTTCAGTACTATCTGGCCTTACAACTTTAAGATTAAACTCATTGGAATTAATTTTCAGATGTTGTACAAGCCAGTTTTTAAATTTATCAGTTGTAATTACTTTTTCATTCCCGAAGGATCCTGCACATAAAATGTTTCAATTGCTTGGACAGATGAATTATAATCTATAGGAACTATAAAATCATTTATTACAAAATCATCTGTTGCAGATGCTCCATTGAAAGAAACCAGTGCAATGAGTGCCAGTAAGAATATAAGAATGTATTTTAATTCCATATTATATTACCTCCTCTTATGATATTACTTAATATGATTATTTTATTATTTAAATTTTTTGAATGTATTATTTTTTTATCCGATACTTGAAATTATGCATATTCCGTTATAACAGATTCGTGGGTTGTACAAATAAAAAAAATATGAAATATTCAAAAATAATGGATGGAAAAAAATTCAAAAATAAAAAAAGGAAGAAATTACAATTATTTACTTGGGATAGAGCTATTTATTCGAATAATTATCAATATACCAGTTAATTAAATCGCTTGCAATACTCATCTTAGAATGAGTTCTTGGAACTTCGTCAACATCAAACCATTTTGCATCTAAAATTTCGTTTCCATCCACTTTTATCTCTCCACTTTCGTAAGTTGCTGTAAAACCGATCATAAGCGAGTTGGGAAAGGGCCATGGTTGACTTCCAAAATATTTAATGTCTTTAACTTTCAAACCCACTTCTTCCATAATTTCCCGTTGAACACCTTCTTCTAAGGTTTCACCGGCTTCTATAAATCCTGCAATCAGACCGTACATATTTTTCAATCCATAGGAATGTTTGGCCATGAGAAGCTTTTCATCATTTATAATTGCAGTTATCACAGCGGGAGCAATACGTGTATGGCTTATAAAACCACATTCTGGACAAATTTTGGCCATTTCATTGTCCATGATTTCTGTTGAGGTACCGCATTTACCACAGAAGCTATGATTTTTATCCCAATTCACTATTTGAATTGCTCTTCCAGCTAAAAGAAACAAATCTTCCTCTAAAATTTCATATAAATGCCTTAAATCCATGAAAGCCATTGATTCGGGGGCATTTGTTTCTGGTGCAACTTCTGCAGAATAACATGCATGTCCTAGAAAGGTTCCCATATAATGTGTTCTAATAGGGAGAATATTCAAAACTTTAAGATCTTTTATAAAAGGAATTTTACAGTTGTTTTCAAGATCAATAAGCAAGTTATCAGAGTTAAAAACAAACCAGAAAACATTGCTATCTTCATTACCTTCAGGTGCAAAAGAGGGTACATACCTCTTGTAAATACTTTCTCTGGACATATTAATAATTAATCTAAAATCTTTGATAAATAATTAACCCCTCCATTTTTTATTCCCTTAAACTGTATCTAGATTTCAAATTTATCATGGATATATTAGTTAAAAGTTGTTTGGGGATTTTTAAGATTGTTTATATTTCAGAGTTTCAAATAAGAAATTATATTAATGATGTTGTATTAGTATGTAATTGAGTGTAATTAGATAATTTAGTAATTCAATATCGATGTTAAAAAATATGAATTAGATGGTAATATTTTATTTGGATAATTTAAGGGGTAAAAAAATGTTTAAAAGAGCAACTGTGACTTTATTAATTTTGGTATCTATCTCTGTTTTTGTTATTGCTGCTTTTGCAATTTCAGGAAATAATAATTCTTCTAATAATATAGCCTCTGATGTGGCGGCACCATTATCTTCGATCTCTAACAACAGTCCTAGTACCCTCTCGGAGTCTTCAAATAATGCTCCAGTTCATAACATGGTAAACAATGTTAAGAGTGAAATAATATCTCCAACAGCAGCCAAAATACTGGCAAAAAAATATATAGAAGAACCTGGGGCAATACCAGGTACTCCTAAACTAGTAAAACAGGATGGTAAAAAAGTTTACATAGTTCCTGTAATTGATAAAAAGAAAAATGTTGGAGAAATATATTTGGATGCACACAGTGGAAAGAATTTAGGTGGGGCTGGAGGAGCACCTTCAAACTAAATTATTAAATATTTTTTTTATCCTTTTTTTTCATCCCCTCAATATAAGTTAATTAATTCTATCAAATTTTAAGGTTATTTATTAATTTTATAGGCTTGGGGGTTTGATTTATCAATATTTCGCTTTAATGAGATTTAAAACGTTTAAACGCTGTCTGAGACGTCAATTAGTGACTTAATAGAGTATATCTGCGTTGATCATTTATTTAAATAATATTAGAAACTTAGGAATAAATCAAGATAATTTTGAAGATTTAGAAATTTCCATTGTGTGGACATTAAATTTTAAAATAGTATTAAAAAACATCTATTAGCTTCTTGTTTTGAAATTAGATGTGTATAGTGACAATCCATGCTTTAAACTGTCATTAACACATCCGCTGTGTAAAATAATTTTGTATCTGGTTGTCTTGGATAGCAATATTTTGGGTATGATTCCGTTTCCAGTGCCAATAAATTTTATGGGCATGGTTTTAGTTCCACTTGTAGGTGATGTGGATATTTTGGCGGATTAAATAATTTCCGCTTGAAATATGTACTGTGTTTCCCGGTTTTACCTTTAATGCGGCATGATTAATGGATTTCCATGGATAGGTTAAAGACCCTGCACTTTGGTCATTTCCGTGATTTACATCCACATAAAAATTAGATGTGCTGTTGCTTGCTGAAGCTGTACCAGTAAAAGTCAGCAGGAAAATCAATGAAACAAATAATAAAATGAACTTTTTTATTTTTAACACTCCTTTAAATGAACATAATTAGATAGGAATTTGATTATTACACCATAGTATTTTTAACTAATTTTTACTATCAATGGAAAAACAACAGGTGTTCCTCCTGTTATTACAATTCCTGAACGGTATGCTGTAATATTATTACCTGAAGAAGGGTCCTGGTAGGTATAGTTCCATCTGTCAAGGAATTCTTGATTGGTTAGATACCCTCTGCTTCCCAAAATTGCTGGGTCTTCCATGTAGACATTTTCGTTATCTATTCCAATTACAACCATATAATGCCAGTATAATGGACTGACTGTACCATTTTGATTGCTGATATTGGTTGCATTCAATGCAGGTAAATTTACTATAACTGGAATACCCTGGTCCATATTCTGTTGCAGATCTTTGAGGGTCATATTGTCTTTTATTTCTGCATTGACCCCTAAACTTTGTGCAGTTTGTGCAATGTTGCGGGGTAATGTCCCGTTTTCTGGTGTGGTATTTGTTATATTTATCAGTTCATCCACCATTACATCTGTTCCATAGTAATCTAAAACAGCTTCTAGAGATGCAGGTCCCGAGGAATAATTATTAGGCTGTTTAACGTTAGGAACATCCAACAATTTAGTGCTGTTCTGTGATAGATTGTTATTTTCCAATATTGAAACATTATTTGTAGAATTAGTAATATTTGAGCTATTGTCGTTTAAAACTGCAGAATAAACACTTAGAGGTATGAAAATTATAAGAATAGTTAAAACCAAGATTTTGAATTTAAGATTCATATTAGAAAATTGGTATTGATAATATTAATTTTTTTAGGTTTTTAGAAAATTATCTACAATAATACAATCAGAAATGATATAACATATGAAATTATTACAAAATAATTTTTATAATATTACTCATATTAAGTCTTAGTGAAGATCAAATTGGAATATAATTATTTTAGCAAGTAAAACATATATTAAACTAGTAATTTATGAGTGATGATAAAAAAAAATTATAAATAATACTTTTTTAAAATCAATAGCTTTTACTTAAATTGACAAAAGTTATTTATATTAACAGTCATATCAAGTTAAGAAGATATTATGTATGTTTTAGGTGTAAAAATATGAGATGGTCAGTTGTATTAGTAGCTGTTTTAGTAATAATTGTGGGTTATTCTTTTATTGTGGTAGCTATTGGTCCCGTAGAACCATTGGGAAGACTTTCATTTGTTAAACTGGAAAATCCCGACATGTTCCCTGGTCATCCTCATTCTTCTTTATTAGCTCAATATGCGAATAAAAAGAACTCTAAATGTGCATTGGTTCTACATTTTGCAGGTAGCTCAACATATAGTAGTTACCTTGAAGAAAATGATAGAAATAACAAAAATGATAATGTGTACATAATAGAAGTAGCATTTATTGACACCCAGGGAGGCGGTTCAACAGGATTGGGCCAGATCAATATCTGGGATTCGATTAACGTTGCCCTATTCGGTGTACCTGATGGTAGATACAAGTACATGTCAGATGGTGTGGTATACAATACCTACGACGATATGATGAAACATGTTACAAGTTTGGCCAAACAACACGGCCAACAAGGCGCCATACCAATGGTTTATCATGGAACAGTTCGAACTGATAATCCTATATTAGCCCCAGGCTGTGGATTCCCACTCTACTTCCAAATATTAACCAAAACCTATGGTATAATTCCGGCATACATATACACATTCACTGGAATGCTTTTCCCATATCTGGAAAGTCCTTACAGGAATTTCGAATTAATGCATTCATCTGAACTACAGTATTACTACAATAATGGATTCATAAACATAGATTACAGTAAAAGTGGTGTAAATACAGCTAAATATTATGGTGGCGTTGGTAGCACCGACTGAATTCAATATCATTAAATTTTTAATATTAAAGATTTGTAAATATTCTGGTTTGGATGAAAAATCACAGTATGACCCATTGAATAAAGATATTCATTAACTTCATTTGGCTGCTACATCTGTTGATGGTACAATTCCATCTGCTGCTGTAACTATTAGTGATGTAAGAGATAATCAGATATCTGGAGAGGATGGTTCAGTACTGCAATTTGATCCAGATGAAGTAAGAGAAACTTATGGATCGAACAGAATAAAACAGTTAAAAACGATCCAGAACAAGTAAAAGAGGATACAATACCAATGCAAAAAACAGGAATTCCTGTACTGCCTGCATTATTAGGTATACTCATTTTAATGGGCGGTTTTATTGTAAGCAGGAACAAACAATAAAATTCATTTCTTTATTTTTTTATTTTTATCTGTACTGTTTCCTTTAGCTTTTTCTATTTTTTCAAAACAGCTAGCACAGTAACTAGTTTCATGACGCTTTCGTTGTGTTTGAGTTGGGGTAAATGAAGTATAACAACATTTACATATTCTCATTGCACTCCATTTATTAAATCGCATGAACTTCAACTCCAAAAAACAATTTCCAACACTTAAATGATTAATATTACTTTCTTATTTTCATTAATTTAATCAGGATTCTTATGAAAACATAGTTTTTGTCTTAATTTAATTATTATCAACAGATTCTGTTAATCTTTTGGTGTAATAAGAATTCACATCAAATAAAATAAAAATATTATAATAAATAAATTATTATTTTAATGAACTGTACCTTCGTAAAACTTACAATTAATCTTCTAATCAGTTATAATAACAAATTTAATTAACAAATGGTCATCTTATTATAATAAAAAGATAATGGTTAAATTAGAAAATATAGCAGTGGTTTGTAACTCCATAATATTAAGTTAAACATTTTACTAACAAGAATTTATTGTTAAATATAAATAGATATATGTTCATGTATTTCATGAAATCTCATTTGTTGGGGCTTTAAAAAACTATTTGGAGGAATAAATTTGGCAAAAGAAGGAAATGTACTTTTAGGTATTTTAGCCATAATTTTAGGTATTTTAGTTCTGATATTCCCATTATTCAGTGTTTTCACTGTAAGTATACTTGCAGGTCTGAGTATACTATTCTTAGGTATTTGGCTTTTAATACAGAGCTTTGCAGTTTGGGAAGGTAATAAAGGAGTTAGTATTGCCTATTTAATACTTGGTATTCTAGGTGTAATAGTTGGAATAGGCCTATTTGGTAATATAATGGCCTTCAGCTTCCTGGTCAGCTTTTGGCTCTATCTTGCAGGATTTTTCCTTATATTTTCTGCAATAATGTCATTATTTGCTAAAGAAGGAACTGCTGGTAAAGGTTCAGGTATTGTAGGAGTGATATTAGGTATACTTTACATAGTTCTGGCTGCATATGCATGGAACCCATATTATCTTGCAATATTAATTGCAGTATGGTTAATTGTTGATGGAATAGCTTTGTTTTTTATAAATCCATCTGAAATAGTAAAAATGGAAAATTAATCTTCTTTTATTGATTAATAAAAGAATTAAAGCCCCAATTTTTTTCCATCGTTTTAATTTTTTTTATAGATCATTAAAATTTCCAAAATTAAATTTCAATATTTTTAATGGTACTGAAAAACAAGAGCGCAACAGATAGGGAATATCTGCACTTATAGTAAAAATACGGGACTAATTATCCTATCTTCTACAACCAATTACTATGAAAATAATATAGTAAGAACTGTCTTAAGTTGTTTAGGGGATGCAATGAAATGAATAATAGTGGTGTTAATAATTATAAACCTTGGAAGATCTTGATAATAGCAGTATTTTTAAATTTTTTTACTTGGGCATTTTTGTTTGTTACACCGCCATTGGAAACTATATTTTCTGCAAATTTATTAATTACTCATTTCTAGACAAGTTTACTTTTCACTTCTCCAATACTTATGATAGCTCTGGTAGCAATTCCTGCAGGTATTATTGCAGATAAGGTAGGTTTAAAAAGAGCAATTGGAATTGGGGCTATTATTGCATGTATCGGTGCTGTACTTAAAGGAACATCTTCATCTTATTCCACTTTACTTATATTTTCCATTGTTTTTGGGCTTGGTATGGGATTTACCTTTGCAAACTTACCTAAATTAGCTAGATCATGCAGTTCAATTCAGTAAACTAGTTTAGTCATAGGAATTATCAATGGATTTGGATTATTGGCAGGAATTGGATTGGCTCTGGCTATTACAGTACCAATTATATATCCGTTTGCAAAGAGTTATCATGGTGTTTTTTATATATGGGCTGTACCTTTGATAATTGCAACAATCTTATGGTGGATTCTGGTTAATGAACCTCCATGTCCAAGCACTGAAATTGAATCTGAAAAAACACTTTCTCTAGGATTAAAACAAATATTAAAAAATAGAACACTATGGCTATTGGCTTTTATTCTTTTACTCCATAATATCTTCTTTTACACATGGTCGGGGTGGCTTCCAACCTATCTATTACATAAAGGTTTAGTTCAAATTTAACCGGATTATTAACTTCAATCATGCTTTTGGTGGGTATTCCAACTATACTACTTGTACCCATGTTCTATTCACGAATAATATCGAAAAGGCTGCTTATATGGATACCCAGTTTGATATTCGCTTTCCTTGCAATATGGATATTGTATGCTTCAATGTCTTCAATCTTCTTGATAATGGTTATAGCAGGAATCATAAACATCCTACGTTTCAATACTTTACTAAGTTTACCCGTGGAAATCATGCCAAAAGAACATTCAGGAGTTGCAGGGGGTGTTGTTGTATCGGTTGGTTATATGGGGGCAGTAATCGGGCCTAGTATGGCTGGACAAATATTAGACATCACAGGAAGTTTCCAGAGTATTTTTATTATTCTCTCAGTGATATCTGTAATAACAATGTGTCTAACCTTTTTAATTCCTACTAGTGACAAAAATAAGATTTCCAGTACATCAATGGAAAGATAGGCTTTATAATTTGTTGTATTTGGATTTGTAATTTATTTATGGATAAATGCAACCTAATAAAAACCACTATTATCCTTAAACAATATATATCCCCAGGTTTAATCAGTTTGGAGGCGATTACCTGGGGTAAATATATATAATATATTGGGGGTTATGAAGTTGCGACTAAGCGAACACAACTCACACTATAAACTTTTATTTTATAGCTTAAATCGATTTTCCCAAATCACACCCAAATCACACCCTAAAAGAGTAAAATTTTAATTAAAATACTAATATTCCTTAAATTTAAATTTAACACATGTTTATAATGTTTTTTGATTATATTGTATATTAATAGAGAAATTCCAATATACCCGACCAATTTGGATTAAAATATGAATATAGTTTTTCTGTTGTCTATGTCCACTTCCATCCCATAAAAATTCATACCCAAACCTTTAAAGTTAATATTAATTAAGCTTAATCGAGCATCGATTTTGGAGATAACAATGATGGTTGCACAAAATATAAATAAACTAACGGTTTTGATTGTTTCAGTGATTGCAGTTGTTCTAACTCCAATAATGAGTTCTTCGATTAATGTGGCGCTTCCAGCAATTGCACAGGAATTATCCGCCAATGCCATATTATTGAGCTGGATTACAACAGGATTTTTCCTTGTATCTGCAATGGTTGCAATTCCACTGGGAAGAATAGCCGATATCTAAGGACTGAAAAAGATTTTTACATGCGGTGTTTTGATTTTCACAACAGCATCATTCTTAGGTGCAATATTTCCTACAGTAGAATTTCTGATAATAGCAAGGGGTTTGCAGGGTGTTGGGAGTGCAATGATCTTTGTAACAGGAATGGCAATAATTACTTCGGCATTTCCTCCAAGAGAACGTGGTAAGGTGATTGGAATAAATATTATCGTTCTTTATATGGGTCTTGCTATCGGTCCTGTAATTGGTGGGTTGTTTACACAGTATCTTGGATGGAGAAGTTTATTTTATTTGATGCTACCATTTGGACTCTTAATACTGTCATTAATACTCTGGAAACTTAAAGGAGTTGAATGGGCAGTATGTAAAGGAGAAAACTTTGATAAATCAGGTTCAACTATCTTCAGTATTTCCCTGTTACTTGTTCTATGGGGATTTTCAATGATAACCAGCACATATGGAAAATTAATGGTACTCCGGGGAATTGCAGGATTTATACTCTTTGTTGTTTACGAGTTGAGGATAGAACATCCTGTACTGGATATGAAACTGTTCTTTCACAACAGGATGTTTGCATTTTCCAGTCTCTCCACATTAATAAGTTTCACAGGAACATTTGCATATTTTCCTTTTGAGCTTGTATCTGCAGTATATAAAAGGCTTGAGCCCAATCACTGCGGGTTTAATACTTGCAATCTCAACCATTTTCATGGCCCTAATGTCCACTGTTTCAGGAAAACTATCAGACAAGTACGACTCTCGTAAAATTGCATCAATAGGCATGATGATAATCACTCTAAGCCTTTTTATGTTTATTTTTCTTGATAACAACACATGTATCTACTATTTGCTGTTGGGTCTCATATAATGGGGATTGGTTCCGGAACATTCAGCTCTCCAAATACCAATGCAATAATGAGCTCAGTATAACCAAGATTTTATGGTGTTGCAGCTGCAAACATCGAGTACAATGCGGATAACAGGCCAAACTCTCAGTATGGGAATTACAATACTGATATTTTCCATCTACATTGGAACAGCACAATTCACACCATCAACCTATCCCGAACTCATGACCAGTATTAAAATAATCTTCACAATTTCAACTATAATGGGCTTTGGAGCTATATTCGCATCATTAGCAAGGAACTGATAAAATTTTATCTGCAATAAAAAATAGATAGTAAGTATCAAGGAGGTAATAACTGTGTATAAAAAAATACTGTTACCAACCGATGGTTCTGAAAATTCTAAAAGAGCAGGAGAACATGCTATATGGATTGCTGATAAAAGCGGAGCTGATATAATAGTTTTAAATGTGGTTGAATTTTATTATCCCCAAATATCTGCCTTGCCCAATTACAGGGAGGGCTTATACGATGATATAATGAGGGAGGGAGAAACTGCTGTTGAATCATTTAGAAAAGAATTAGAATTGAATCAGTGTAATGGTATTTGTAAAACAGTTAAATTAACCACAAAAATTAAAGAGGGCAAAGCACATCTGGAAATACTTGAATCAATAGATGAGTATGATGTAGATCTCGTTGTTATGGGTGCATCTGGCAGACATGGTCTGGATAGATTTATGTTGGGAAGTGTCACTGAACGGGTGATTAGAGAAGCTAAATGTCCTGTACTTGTTGTACATTAATAGGATCTAAAATATCGCCCCAAATAATGATTAGGATTTCTAATTTTAATTAGGAAATAATTTAAAAAAATAAAATAAGTTCAAATTTAATAATTATTTTTTAATAAGCCACATATATAGACCGTATACTATTAAGATTATTACCACGATCCAAAATAGCCAAAAGAATAATCCTGGTACTGCAAGGGCTAAAATTGCCAGAACCACACCTAAACGAAAGTAATTGCTCCCATTGTGCTTTCATTCATAGTATCACCTAATATATAATATGGACTGCTAATTATTTAAAATTTGCTCAAACTGTAATAACTCACATAAAATTTTAAAATTGTTGAAGTGTATTATGAAAATATTCATCAAAGCGAATTAACATAATAGTAAATGGAACTTTTTAACTTAAAGGGAGTGATACATTGAATTTTGAAGAGTGCATAAAATTTGCTAACGACACACCTGTATGTTATCTTGCAACTGTAGATGGAGACCAACCTCGAGTAAGGGCACTGGGATTTTGGTTTGCTGATAAAAATGGATTTCACTTTCAAATAGGTGATGTAAAGGAAATGTATGGGCAACTCAAGGCAAACCCCAAAGTTGAAGCATGTTTTTGGCAGCCAGACGAACAAACAGGAACAATGATGAGGGTTGCAGGTGAAATAGAATTTGTAGATGATATTGAACTTAAAAAGAAGGTACTGGAAGACAGACCATTTCTTAAAGAGTTTGGAATGACATTTGACCATCCTGGATTGATTATATTCAGAATTGCAAAGGGTGAAGCCTATTTCTGGACAATGAAAACCAATTTCGAGCCTAAAAAGATGATTAAATTCGGAGATTAAAATAAATTTAAGTTCAGATTTAAAACAAGATATAGGTTAAACAATTTTTGTTTCAATTTCCATCTGATGAATGGGTAAGGAAATTTGAACTTCAATTTTTTTTATCAATCTACTTAAAATTCTATTACAAAATTTCCCAAATTTACAATTAGCAATTCAATCTTTGATAAAGAGATCTTATTCCAATTTGTATTCTAACAATTAATATGTACAATTGTATTTTCAGAAGTAATTATAGTAAAATAGATTATTAAATATTTTCAATCCAATCTATCAAAAATCAAGAGAAAAAACATTCAAAAAATAAAAAAAGGAAGGATTAAACAGGTAACTACATCGACACATTGCTTGGTAATCTTTTATTTGTATAATAGAAATTCATTATTTTTGAGTACATGTAGATAGTTGATTCGTAGCGGATATTACCCAAAGAGGTGGCAATGTAATTGGGTGCTCTTCCATTGGTGTTTATGTAGTTTTTGATGTTACTTGCAAGTTTAACGTATTCTGTTTTTAATATGTTTCCATGTTTAAATGTTCCTTTAGGTGCTGTTGGTGCATTAACAGTTTTTGCTGTTATTGATGCGGTAGAGCCGCTGTTTAGGTTAATCACTGATGAAGTAAGCAAGTATAAAAAGTTAGACATTGTAACATGTTTACTCGAAATAGTTACATAAGATGGTAGCTTTTTATAGGTTTCATAATATGTTTTAACAGATTTAGCAGCAGAACCAATCTGACTTACAGTATAACTGGTACTTGATGGTGTCTGAACATTAGCTGCCCATACAATAAGTTGATCTAGTAAAGTATAATTGGTCGGACTTAATTCTGGGTGAGGTCCGCTTAAAACGGTTCTTCCATTTCCATAGGTGTCTCCAACTATGGCTGCATAACCTGAGTTTGTACCACTTGCATAGTTAGCAAATCTTGTAAAACCACTACCGTAAAATGCAGGCCCATTATAGTGAGCAAGGGTCAATGTACCGCTGGAACCTAAAAGTTGAGTTGCAATACTGGTTGTTGAAACCTGAAGATTTCCTTCATGGTTATATACCTTTGAACTAACATGAGGAGCAACTCCCCATCCATTATAACTGGTTCCACTTCCACCTACATATTTAGATCCTGCATATGCTCCTGCACAAATTCCTAGATATCCATGACCACTGGAAATGAAGTTTTTAATGGCAGAAGAGCTTATTCTGCTACTGTGAATGTAAGTGTAGCCGCTTGAACCCCCGGGCATTACAAGTAAATCGTAATTAGCCAGTATGGACGAAGTAATTGAAGTTGATTTTCCATAGGTGAAACGATATCCTGGAACAAGGTTATTGTTATTGGCTGAAGTCAATGCGGTCACAACACCATTAACACAGCTAGTAATGGCACCATTTCCATTATATATTAGTACTCGAATGGTTTTGGTACTGGTTGTACTGACTGGGGAACCTGCTGCATATTTAGTAGTTTTTGAGGCGGTTGATGTTGTTGCTAATTTGGTAGTCGTTGTTGTTACTTTAGTAGTTGAAGTTGTTGCTAAGTTGGCAACACTTGAAGTCTGTGTTGTTTGAAGATTTTGTGTTGTGTTATTAGAACTATCTGTTGCAGATACAAGACCAAAATTTAGGGTCAATGCTATTCCCAATAACAACAGCACACTAAGGAATAATTTTCGATTAATGTTAACAGCTCCTAAACTTATAATGTATTTTCTATTTTATTATGGTGAATCACGTCACTAAAAAATTATCAATTTTTTATTATAAAAGCATTGTTATCGAAAATTAATGTTAATTTTTGTTCTAATTAAAGAAATTCGGTAAATAAAGTCTAATTGCAAATGAAAAAGGAGTATCAATTAGTGTATGGCAGTTTTCGTTCTTTTATATGCTCATGGGTATTAGACTTTCAAATGGCAAACATTTTTGATAGCATACTGAAGGAAAAGTCACATCATTAGTTCGAATGAATATTCAATATCAAAAATTTGATTGTCAAGAATTTAAACTCATAAAAACTTTATATATAATGTAATTCTATGAATTTGTATGGTTTTATTCCATTCTAGTATCATATCCAAATAATAAATTTTTTATATGAAAAATAATTTTAGATCCAAAATTAACAAATATATAAAGTATTTATAGAAACTAAATTAAAGAATAGACGTAGGAGATCTTTAGTAACATTATTTAAGATCACAAATCAAAACCATAAAAAGAAGCTATATTAACTTTATTCGGGTTAAAAAAAGCGTTTTTTGTACTGTTACAAGGTGTATCAGTGCTGAATTTTCTAAAAAATTAAAATTAACAAATAGGAGTTGAATTAAATGGCAAAGATATCAGGAACTAACAAGAGAACCAGACAAAAGAAGGGTTATAAAAAGGCGGGAAGTAAAAGGGGAAGAGGAGTTAAAAGATAAAACTTTGAGGATTAAACCTGTCCAAGGGTTTCCAATCCAAAAACTCTAAATTCCAATTATTCTTAATAAAATAAAAAAAAATATTTAAAATATTGGTTATAAAACAAAATTTATTATCTAATTAATTGACTTAAATTCTATAATAACCAATTTTAATCACTTATTTTTCCAGAACTTATTTTTCAAAATTTTTCTAATATTTGTATTTGAATTGAAACTAATTTTCATAATTTTATTTTAAATAACCCTAAAACCTCATGCCTGGACAATCGAAGCAGCGCTATTTTATAGGTTATTGAGAGAAATTCGCAGCTGGTTCTCGGTTCTTGGCGTAAACACGTGGTCCGTAAAGCATGTATCCTATGCCCACGAAGATCAGAATGAACTCACCTGCGGTAACTGCAGGCGGGGGAGAGATCGTGAAGAAGAACAGAGCTTGGTCTGCTGGTGCTGTGATGAACATGAACACAGCATCGATTACTGCCAAGACTCCAGCGAGTCTAGGTCTTCGTAGCCATATCGAAACCAGCCCTGCTAGTGGAAGTAATAGACCCACGGTTATGAAGAACCCTGCGAAAGCTAGTGTCCGTAGTTCAGGCATACGAGGTTCGACTCCTAATGGTGTCAAAAGAAAGCCCAAAATGAAACCAAAAGCAAATAAGACCGCCAATACACGCTCTGAACTTGTTAAAGATACACGAGTGCGGTGTTGTTCATTTCCATCTTGTTTGTTTGGTGGCTGGGATTTTGTTGATTGAGAGTTGTTATTTTTCATAAATTACCTCTTAATTTATTTTTCATTCAAAAAGCAGATGTTAAAAATAAATAAAGGTTTATTAACCTTTATTTAAGTTCTAGTTGAATTCCACCTATTCTTGGGGCTAGGAAGTTATAGAGTATGGTTATAATTGCAACCATAATAAATGTCCCTATGAACGCTCCGATTATATTGCCAATTAAACTTCCAACAGCCATTGAAGCGGATCCGGCCATAATACCATTTACAAGGCTAAATAATCCTTGAATAATTCCAAATATTGTTGCAACTACTGCAAGGGCGAGTGCAGCTGCTACTACAGGTATTGAAGTTATCTCGTGGGCGTTTCCTGCTGGTGCAAACAATAATCTAACTCCTCCGACTCTAGGAATTAAGAAGTTGTAGAATATTGCCCATAGAGCATTACCAATGAATCCTGCTACAAATACAAATATTGGTAAGCCAATGATTAACAATAAAGCAAGAACTACGCCTCCGGTTCCTACGGCTGAACCTGTAGGAAGAGTTGCAGGAGTCATGTTTGTTGCATTAGCTGTTACATCTGCTATGAGTGGAATTATTGTACTTGTTAATGTTGTTAGGGGTACAATAATTGCAGCTAGTAAAAGTCCAATTATAAATGCCCATACTGCTCCAACACAGGATGTTATTAACGCAAATGGTACAACCGGCAGGCTTTTAACTTCATCTCCTTCAAGACCCAATTTTATACCACCGAGTCTAGGCACTAACTTATTGTAAATGAGTGCAGATACAAATGATAGTGTAACATAAACAAGGAAGCTTCCAATCGGGAAAATGACGAGCATTGAAAGACCTAGACTGGCAAATACTAATCCTACAGTTGGTACAACTGCTGCTAATACTCCAAATGTAATCAACAGTATTATTGCGTAGATAAATGCCAGAATGGCACTAACCGAAGATGTCATCAATGTAAAAGGCACAAGTTCAATAGATTTTATTTCTTTAAAGTCGACCATATTTTTTCACCTCTTTTATCAATTACCATAATTATATCTATTACACTATTATGCACCTTAATACAGTTATAATTTTCATAATTTTTAAAAAAAGTATTGTAATAATGAAAATAGAGAACAATATCAGACTGTTTGAATTAAACCCCAAGAACAAATTTATCATGGGAAAAAAATTATTACAAAATGGGAGTTTAATTTAATTTTTTTTAATCAAATGATTTATCAATATATAAATATAAATATTAAACTGGTGATTTCAATGGTTTACTGCCATAAATGTGGAACAAAAAATGAGGATGATGCAGAATACTGCTCCAAATGTGGATCTTCACTTAAGGACAGTGATGATAATTACAGGGATAGGTGGCATCGTCGACGAAGAGATGATGGATACCCTCCAAGAGGTGAATGTTTTGGACTGCCACACGGAGGTTTAATAGTTGGATTAATAGTAGGAATTCTTTTAATACTGTTCGGAATATCATCTATCTATGGATTTGCTTTCTGGCAGTATATATGGCCTATAATAATAGTTATTATAGGAATTTTATTTGTTGCAGGGGCAATATACAATTACTCACGCAGAAGATAGAATCCCTCAATAAAATACATTTGAAAATTGTAAGTGGCCATATAATTACAAGGAATTAAAGTATGTCAAGGGATCTAACTATTTGATGATCTATCTGTAGTCACAGTAAGATCCCTCACTACATTTTTCGCATATATCGCCATGTTTTTTTTCAGAATTGGATATTCTGGCCATAATCCAAATAAAAACCAGTAAAAGAAAGTACAGTTGTATAAAGATGCTGCCTGTTATTTCAGCAATGCCAATGAGCATCAGAAATGCACCCACAACCAGTATCAGGTTAAAAATAAATTTTCCTGTATTAGAAGGGATATTTAACAGAAAACTCTGAAGCAAACCTGTTAAAACAAATAGAAATCCTATGTCAAATATCATATTTGGATTGGATACTGGCATTCCGTGGAAATAATATATAATTATTCCTATAACTGCAATCAATGAACCTGTAAAAAGGCCACTGCAACCTGCACAGTATTTTTTACCCATTAAAGTGTAGGTGTGGTTCTTAAAATTATCACAGTCAGGATGATGGCCCATGAACTCTTTCTTATCAGATTTCTTGTCAACTGAATTGACTTCTTGAATATGTTTCTTAATCTTTAGCAAACCTATACACTTTGTTGGGGATATAGCTGCAACCATTCCCATGATACAGATAATAATAAAAATCAAGAATAGCAATGGTTTCTGGAAATTGTACATAAATCCTGTTGGTGGCAGATAAATTAACATTACCGCAAGGATGATGAGACCTGATATTCCTATAAATGAAAAATAAAGGTTTTCAAGGTTGAATTTATTAAGGTTGTAAATCAACAAGATCCCTCATATACTCTAAGAGTCCTTGACTGGCCATGTAACGATATGTCTTCCTTTTAAACATATTTTTAGAAAATATTCCTGTTATTCTCCTTTTCATACTGCCATAGAAATCCCTGTAACATTTAAACAATTCCTCTTGAACTTCGGAGATTGTTAAGTGTTCTGTGGGCATTACAGCGTGTATCATATCGTAGTTGGCCCAGTTATCCTCCTGGAGCCATCCATTTTCCCTGGCTGTTTTATAGAGATCGGTACCTGGAAACGGTGTTAACACCATGAATACGGCCAGATCAGGATCAACGTAGTTAACATATTCTCTAAAATCTTGCATTGAGGAGTGAGAATCTTTTCTATCTCCCATTATCATGGTTGCCTGGGAAAATATTCCATTTTCCTTTAATAAATCCATTGAAAGCTTTGAATTTGAAGGTTTTATCCCCTTTTGATATTTGTTCAGGGTGTTATCATCATGGCGTTCAAGTCCAGCCATAATCCAGTAGTTACCAGCCTTTCGAAGTTTTGGTAGAATCTTTGCATTTTTAATAATATCATCGCTTCGGGCCTGGAAAAACCATGTTAAATCATCTGTGACATCTTTTTTTATTAATTCATCACATATTTCGCTGGTTTTCTTTCCCAGTCCCAGGTTATCATCTGTGAGCCATAGAAAACTGATATCGTATTCATTATAGATATGTGCCATCTCATCTGCAATTCTTTCAGGGGATTTGCTTCTCCATTTACCACCCCAGAATGGCCATTGCGAACAGAAGGTACATTTGTGTACACATCCCCTTGAAGCTTCCACCATGGCGTAACCAGCATTTGGACCGGCCATCATCTTGAAATGGTATTTATCAATATGATCTTCTACAAAGTGGTAGCCTGGAAATGGAAGATCATCCAGATTATCAATAAGAGGACGCTCAGGATTGTGTATTACTTTACCATCATGTCTGAATGATATTCCCCTAACCTTCAGGGGTGTTTTCTCATGTTCAAGTGTTTGAACTAAGTCGAGTAGTGTGAGTTCACCTTCACCCCTTATAATAAAATCTATTTCAGAATAATCTTCCAGACTTTCCTGGGCAAGGGCAGTGAAGTGCTGTCCACCAACAACAGTTTTAATATTTGGATCTATTTTTTTAACTGTGTCAAGGGCTCTTAATACGGTGTAGGTGTTACAGGTTGCAAGGGCACTGGAAACAACTATATCTGGTTCAAAATTTTCTATACGTTTCGCTAATTTATTCCAACCAACTGATTCAGCCTGGCAGTCCAGAACTTCAATATCAATTTCTGGCATTCTTGACTCAATAAATGAAGCTAACTGGAGAATACCCAGTGGTGGGGGAGTATATTCTCCCATTACAAACCATAAATCCTTAGGAGGTTCAACAAATAAAATTTTCATGGATACACTTCCTTTAAAAATTTATTTAACCATTAATTTTTCATTAATAAAATTCAGGATTAGTAATGCATTTTCATTTGAACCCAGTTTATAGTACTTATCCTTGGAACGGTTGTAGGATTCAACTATTTCATGTTTTTTAAGCAGACTCAGGTTGTATGAGATCAGATTTTGTTTTTCATTCAACAGGCACACCAATTCACATACACAATAATCTTTTTTTAGTAAATGCATTATTATTTGCAATCTGGTGGGATTGCTTATTATTTTGAGTAATAATGCAATTTCTTGGATATTAGAATTTTTTAAAGAATCTGACTCCCTTTTAAGTTCACTTTCCCAGATCAATTTCATTTCAGTATCTGTTGGACAGCAACAATTTTTTTCCATAGAAAAAGTTTGTATATTTTGTTATAAGTATTTTGGATTTATCTTTTGGTTACAAACTGAATTTTTAATAGGTACAATTAATATAATTGAATTCGAATTTTTTCGAATTCAGGCTTTTCTACTTAAGTTATTCAAAAGTATAGAGTTAGCATGAAATATTTTATAAACAATCAATTCTTGAATAAACATCTTAAAACATAATATAGTAAATCTCGATTAGAGTACAGACAAAAATAAACATTATATTAATAAATTTCAACTTTTATGTAGATGGAGATGAGTATTTTGACAAGGGAAAGAATATTATTCATGTGTATACACAATTCTTCAAGATCTCAGATGGCAGAAGGATTTTTTAGAAATTTCTATGGGGAAAACTATGAAGTTTTCAGTGCAGGCAGTGATCCGGGAGAAATTAATCAAACAGCAGTCCAGGTTATGAATGAAATAGGAATAGATATTTCTAAACATACCACAAACAGTTTAAAAGACTATGATGGCCAGGAATTTGATTATGTTGTCACTGTATGTGGAAATCCCTACAATGCATGTCCATTTTTTGTTGGAGGAAAAAAATACTTCAAAAAACCATTTGAAGATCCATCGATATTTGAGGGTAGTGAAACAGAAAAAATTGAATATTTTAGAGGGATAAGAGACGAAATAGGGGATTGGATACAAGACCTGTTTAACTATCAGATTAATGGAAAAGGTAATGGCGAAGGAAATATCTGTTGTGATCTGGATGATGAAGATATTTGTTGTGATTCTGATGATGATAACTGCTGTGAACCACAGGATAAAAGAACAGAGGATAATGGATGCTGTACAGAGGATAATGATTCAAAATTAAGGTAGAGATACAAATAAACTAAATTTGATTAAAAAAAAAATTTCTAAGGGTGATTAGTTGTTAAAAGTAGTTATAGTTACAGATGGCAAATATGGGGACAGGGCATTTGAAACAATTAATGAATTATTTGATACAGCGTTTATTGAACTTGAAAAACCTGAGGCAATGTTCATAGATGAAATTGTAATTCCTGAAAGGGATTTGAAAATTATTGAAAGTGCGGATATTTTAATAGCATACACCAATCATCCCGATTTAACTTTAGAACTGGTTGATATGTTTCACAACCAGGTTGAATGGATAATTGTTGCATCGTGGAAGGGTGATGGATTTAAAAATCAATTAATGTCCCATGGAAATGTTACATGTCCATATATAATGTGCGAACTTGAAGAAAATGGAAACCCTAAATTTGATGAGTTTGTATCAAAAATAGGAAAACCCAAAATAGTATTAGAATATGATGATGATAAGATCAGTGATATAACAGTTTTAAGGTCTTCTCCATGTGGATCTACAGCATTTGTTGCAGGATACCTCAAGGAAAAATATATTGGACAAACACCTGATGTTGAAGATTTTCCAAAAGAAGCAGGGCTTAAATTACAGCACTATCCATGCAGAGCAGCTAAGGTAAGGCTTTTCTCGGATGAAGAATGTAAAAAACAACTGGCCTCCGGATTACATAAAGATGCATTTGAAGATGCAATGTAACCTTTAAAGAATGCTGGGATATTATAAATAAAATTAATGTAAAATAAATAGAGAGATGGAATAAAAGAACAAAAAGAATATTTAAAAAATGGATGAGTAATTACAATATTAGTTTCTACTCTACATTTTTTGATAAATTTTTTATTTTAATTAAGTTTATCCTAATGTTGGAGAATTCCCAAACTATGATGGTGGGGATGAATTCAACCATAATATATTAATAATAATTTAGCAATAAATAGTATTATGTTAAGGGCATATAGATATCGAATGTATCCGACTAAAAATCAAGAAGAAATGGTGAACAAACATTTGGGAGCATGTCGATATGTGTATAATTGGGGATTAGAATATAAAATCCGAACATATAATGAAACTGGTAAATCAATATCCCGTTTCGATCTTAACAAAGAAATAACAATACTCAAACAGAGTGAAGTATGGCTCAAAGAAATTAACAGTCAATCATTACAAGGAGCTACACTTAACCTTGATAATGCATTCACAAAGTTTTTCAGAGAAAAAAAAGGATTTCCACATTTTAAATCAAAGAAAAATAGGGTACAATCATTCAATGTGCCACAGAATTATAAAGTTGATTTCAATAACAATAAAATATACCTTCCTAAAATAGGATGGATAAAAACAAAATTACATAGACAATTCAAAGGTATACAGCAAACAGCAACAAGCTCCATGACAAATACTGGTAAATATTATATCAGTATTCTAATTGATGATAAAAAATCATTACCAGAGAAGGTAAAATTCAATCAAAAAACCACCATAGGATTGGATATGGGATTAACACACTTCTTAATTACTAGTAACGGTGTTAAGGTTAATAATCCACGTCCATTTAAACAACAGTTGAAACGACTTAAACGTGAACAACGGAAGTTATCACGTAAACAGAAAGGTTCAAATAATCGTGAAAAACAAAAGTTAAAAATTAGTCGTATTCATGAACGAATACGAAACATACGTAATGATTTTCAGCATAAACTTAGTAAATCTATTGTATGTGAGAATCAAGCAATATCAATAGAGAAATTAAATATTAAAGGCATGCTACGAAACCATAACCTCTCACAAAGTATAAGTGATGTTGGCTGGGCAGGGTTCATAGATAAATTGGAATATAAATGTGAGTGGTATGGTAAAACATTACTCAAGTTAGGACAGTTTGAACCATCAAGTAAAATATGCAGCAATTGTGGATACCATAACTGTAATTTGAAATTACATCATCGTGAATGGATTTGTCCAAAGTGTGAAAAGAAACATGATCGTGATGTCAATGCAGCAGTTAATATTCGTGATTTTGCAATGAATAAGCAAAATTTAATCAGTACCGTAGGAACTACGGAATTTTAAGCTTCTCTGAGAAAACCACAAAAGTGGATTCAATGAAGGAAGAAACCCCTCCCAAAGGAATGGGTATTTCACTTTCCACAACCGCAGCCACAATCTTCATTCTTTTTAGGTTCTGGTTTTTTTTCAGTTTTACAGCCACAATCCTCTTTTTCTTCGGTTTTTACGACTGGTTTTTTGATTTCTTCTATTTTACATCCACATTTTTTATTACTCATAGTATACATTCTCCTTTTAAGATTTATCTTCGAATTTTAATAGTTTATAATATCAATTTATTGGATTTCTTGTCCATTTATAAAAATAAAAAAATTGATTTATATTTAAATTATTAGAATATCAGTTCAAAATAATTTTAAAATGGGTTAGTTATAATGTTAAACCCATTTCAATTTCTTCGCTGATTTCTTTGTACCTGTTACGGATGGTTACTTCTGTAACCCCAGCAACTTCAGCAACATCTCTCTGTGTTTTTCTTTCACCTAAAAGTACTGATGCTATGTAAAGTGCTGCTGCTGCAACTCCTGTAGGTCCTTTTCCAGATGTGAGTCCCTTATCCATTGCCATACCAATAATTTCAATGGCTTTAGACTGAACTTCACCTGAAAGGTTTAAATCACTTGCGAATCTTGGAACGTAGTCAACTGGTGATGTTGGCGGTAATTTGATGTTCAATTCCCTTGTAAGGAACCTGTATGTCCTTCCAACTTCTTTTTTACCTACCCTTGAAACTTCTGCTATTTCATCGAGTGTCCTTGGAACTCCGCATTTTCTGCATGCTGCGTACAGCGATGCTGCTACAACTCCTTCAATACTTCTTCCACGGATTAACTTGTTTTCAACAGCATTTCTGTAAACTACTGATGCTGCTTCCCTAACACTTCTTGGAAGTCCCAGTCTTGAAGAATCCCTGTCCAGTTCGGATAGTGCAAATGCAAGGTTTCTTTCGGTTGCACCGGATATTCTGATCTTTCTCTGCCATTTTCTGAGCCTGTACCACTGTGCACGATTTCTGGCAGGTATGTCACGACCGTATATATCTTTATTTCTCCAGTCGATCATGGTTGAAAGTCCCTTATCGTGTATTGTGTAAGTCATAGGAGCACCAACTCTGGTTCTCTTATCACGCTGTTCACTATCAAAGGCTCTCCACTCAGGACCCATATCCATTATACTGTCGTCTATAACAAGACCACATGCTCCACAAGCAACTTCGCCACGACCCTGGTCGTTTATAATATTTTCAGACCCACATTCGGGGCATTTGGTTTCATTTGCTTCGATTTCTGAAACTTCCTGTTTCATCTGCTCTTTTCCAGAAACTTCCTGTTTCATCTCTTCTTTTCCAGAAACTTCCTGTTTCATCTCTTCTTTTACTGAAACTTCCTGTTTCAACTGTTCTTTTCCTGAAACTTCAGGTTCATGAGTTTTATCCATACCTTTCATCCCCTCATCTTAAACTGTGAATAAGATTTAAATTTAAAATATTCATCCTGTATTATCGTTATATTACTTTTTAGAATAATATTATTATATTGGTATTTCAAGAATACCTTCCTGATATTTGTGGTGTATCTGATTTTTACGTACCATAAAACCGCATTTACTGCATCTAAAGGAGTCTTTATGCTTAGTTGGTTTCATAACTCCTTTATCTTCTATATGAATTAATTCGCTCATAATTTATCACTTTTTAAAAAAATCGATTAATAAAAATTTAGTTAAATATTCAAATATTAATTGTTAAATCTGACATTTACCTAAAATAAAATCTGTTAATATGATCATTGTGTTATATGTTCGTCCCAGTTATCATATTTTTCTAAATATTCTGCTATTGCAATCCGAATATGATGGCTGACTGGACTTCCGCCTTTACGTTTAGAAAAACTTTTTAGTTGATCTAATTGTGTTTCATCTAATCTTAAACCTACAGCTATCTTTTTAGACATATAATCTACCTCAACAATAAAAATAGAAGTGTCAAAGAATTTGCAGTGAAAACCTTATATTTGCACTACCCCTAGAATAGTAGGTCTTAAAAGACTGTATTAAACTATTGGGAAAAGTTTATATCAATTTATTTAACATCTTCAAACTATATATATGTATTACATAATATATAAAGTGATCGTTTTTGTTATACAAAAGTTATACAAAACCGATTTGTATATATACCATAATATTTTCAACTATAAAAAGCTTTCTATTATTTAAAGAAATAAATTATAATTCACTACTTTATATACTATGAGTTACATATTATGATTACATATAAATACAGAGTTGGAAAAGTTACTGGCTTTTACAATAAAACTAAATTGAAAATGATTGATTTGATGCAGGATTACTACTATTTTAGGATTATTCTTAAAAATACAGATTCTTTTTTTGAATTTTTAATTTCAAAAATACTATTCCATCTAAAATTTTTCAGGTTAGGAAATTACAAAGCTGATCTTAATAAGAATAATCTAGAAATGATTCAACTCTATAATAAATTTTACTTTGGTAAAAAAAATTAGTTATTGAGAGGTGAAAAAATGATGGTAAAATTTGATTTACAACACTTCTGCTGTGGCCCGAAAGGTTGCGAAATAGAAATTGAATACGGAATTATGGCAGATGTTGAAGAATAATAGCATTAGGTATATAAATAAAAAGAATTAAATAGATTAATTGAATAAAATATTTAAATCGGCCTTCGGGCTAAAAATTGGAAGTGAATTAATATGAGTATGTTTGGAAATTACGGAAATGATAACAGGAATGATAAAGGAAACAACGCACCTATTCAGGAAGGCGGAGAATACGAAGTTAAAATCGAAGATACTGGCAGAGACGGAGACGGAATTGCTCGTATCGAAGGTTTTGTTGTATTTGTTGCAGGCGCTAAAGTCGGTGACGAAGTAACTGTAAGAGTTAACTCTGTTAGAAGAAACTTTGGTTTTGCTGACATAGTAGAATAAATAAATTATTTAATACAAATAATTTAAATAAAATATTTGAATTTTGGGCCCAAGGCCATATATTGGAAGTGTATAAATATGTTTGGAAATTACGGAAATGATAGAGGAAATGACGCACCTATTAAGGAAGGCGGAGAATACGATGTTAAAATTGAGGATACTGGCAGAGACGGAGACGGAATTGCTCGTATCGAAGGTTTTGTTGTTTTTGTTGCAGGCGCTAAAGTCGGTGACGAAGTTACAATCAGAGTTAACTCTGTAAGAAGGAATTTTGGTTTTGCTGACATAGTAGAATAACCCCCAAAAATCTTTTTTTAAATTTATCAATTTTTGCATTGAAAATTAATTTAATTTAATTTTCACAAAACTTTTTTTTATTTTATTCTAAATTCATAATTATATTATTTCTGATCTACCTACAATCCAATCTATTCTCGCTCTGTAAATGATCTAACTAAAAGATCTATTTCTCAATAGGAAAGATCTATATAATTCTTACCAGATTGATACAAAAAATTATTTCTTTTACTAATTAGAACAAATTTTACTGAATGACGGAATTATTTATCTTAATGTTGGAGAAGACCCCATCCGTGAGGGTGGGGATGAATCCAACCACTACATATAAATAATAATTTAACAATAATTAATATTATCGTATGCGATAACCAAGCATACTACACTTAATCTAATCAGTACCGTAGGAACTACGGAAATTAAAGCTTCTCTGAAAAAAACCACATTAGTGGATTTAATGAAGGAAGAAGCTCCTTCCGAAAGGGAGGGGTAGTTCACTTTTGATTAAACACTACAAAAGACGTTTCCATACAGAATATTGAGAATAATATCAAAGTTCATAATAATGCCCCAATTTTTAATAAAAGAATAAATATCCCTATTTTAAGGATTAAAAGGGCATTATAATCATAATAACTGTATTAACCCAATATAATTGTATTATTTAGTATTGGGGTGTTTTCTACCATTTTTATAGTTTTAAGGGTGTGAATGGGCTTAGTCAATACGATTGAAACTGTTGTTTTTTATGTAAAGGGGTTTAAATAAGTTTAATTTATTGAAAATACTCAGTTATCGGGCTCTTCTTGTATAGGCTAATATCATACTATTAATGAGAGCTTTAAATTAAAAACAGCACGCATATTGGGTGTTTTTATCGATTTTAAACCATAACCTTTATAAGTGATCATGAAGGTACAAATTAGTGTCCAAGTTCCAGAAGTTATATTTGGAATTTGGGAACGGAGGCGAGATTAACATGCGAAAAAACCTTTTAGCAGTATTTTGTGTACTCACAATATTTGCTAGTACAGCACCAATATTTGCTGCAGATACAACAACAACTACACCGGTAGTTTTAACAACGGATCAGCTTGCAAAATTAGATGCTGCACAGACAAAATTAAACGATCTTATAACTAAGATTGAAGGACTAAAAACAACATACGCTGGTAAAAAGAACACCAAAGGACTATTAACATCATTGAACCAGTTTGAAAAACAGGCAAAAAGACTAAACACAGCAATAACCAACTACAAAACCAATCCAACAACATCTGCTGACCAGAAAATAAAAGCATTCCAGTTCAAAACCAAAAATCTTGAATGGAAAGTAACTGTAACAGAGAAAATACTTAAAAAAGTAACAACACCGAAAAAACACCACCCAATCAAAAAACCAGTTAAACCAATCAAACCAATAAAACCAGTACACACAACAACAACAGTCAGTACATAAATAAAAAATATTGTTAAAATAAAATAGAGGATATTAAATAACCCCATCACTTACTTTTTTTTAAGATAATACACATATAACAATACAGATATTTCAATTCAACATATAATATCAATCATTATCATATATTTCATCATTAACATTCAATTCATTAATCATTATCATATATTTCATGAAAAATTATTTTACCGATACATTTCAGTAAAATATTTAGTTATTCAAATGGAGATGTATTTAGTATGAGTAGAAACAATCAACCAAGACATCCTGGAGAAAGAATTTTATTCAATACAAGACCAAGATTTATTTCAGCATTAGAATCTGCTTTATTTAGATTCATTATACTGCTACTTTTACTCTTCTTCTTCACAACATTAATTGGATATGCTGCAGTTGTACAGGGAAAGATCACATATTTAACCACTATTCCATTTGTTGAATGGTTTACATATGGTCTGATTTTGATCATTGCACTAATATTTTTATCCCTACTATGGAGTTTCCTAGCATGGAGATTCACATGCTACATACTCACAGATAAAAGGGTAATGATAAAAAGTGGTGTAATAAGTAAACAAAGTGTTTACATGCATTATAATAAGATACAAGATATCATTGTTTCACAAGGTGTTGTCCAGAGGGCTTCAAACTCTGGTGACATACAAATTTACAGTGGCCATGATAGAACATCTCTATTGCTTGAAAACATTCCAAAACCAAAGGAAATTGAAAATATGATCAACCAGAAAATTGAAGGCGATGGTGAGGAATACCATAGAGATTTCAAAGAAGGACAGAAATTCGATCGAAGATATGGAGTATAAAAATATACTTTTACGGAGAAACTGAATGTTCTGTCCAGAATGTGGAACACAAAACCCACCCAATTCTAAATTTTGCAATGAATGTGGTATAAACCTAATAGAAACTCTAAAGGAACTATCAGAAATTCCTGAAGATAACGAAGATAACAATTTGGAAAATTCAGAAATAGAAGATTCAACATGGGATTCAGATAATACAGAAAACATCAATGAAGTTGATACAGATAAATCTGAACCAAATCCTCCCGATACAGATAATCCAGATATTGAAACAGATAATCCAGAGGATAGCTGCATCATATGTAAAACGGTATAATGATATTAACCACCCACAAAGGATCGTTGGGTATTGGAACCAAAATTAAATTGGAATGTAACAACTGTGGTGCAGTATTTGAGAAAAAGGGTACAAAATATAAATTAACAAATATTTCAGATACCAGTCAACCAGTATGGATCAAATACAACCATCAATCCCTAACAGACCTAGAATGGATACGAATAGGAGATGGTGGTGTATCAGACCAGGAACAACAAAAAATAGATGCAAATAATAGGGCAATAGAATTACAGAAAATTAAGGCACAGGAACAAACAGATCTTAACCATTTTTTAACGGGTCTACAAAATGGATCAATAAACATCACAACCAAAGACCCTTAACCAGTAATTTTAAAGAAAAATGAGCATTTATCTATGGTCATGAACAACATCTCACTACAGGAGCCACGGTCCGTGAGACAAACCAGGGCAGCCTATGGAGGACCAACCATAAGAGTTGCCAAGGGAGTTTCCTTTAGAATGGGTGGAGCAGCTGCAAGAAGCGAATCACACGAGGAAATAAAGGTCATTGATCAAGGATCCCTGATTCTAACCAATAAAAGAATGGTGTTTATTGGATCCAAAAGAACAACCAACATAGACCTTAAAAAAATCATGGCCATCACAGCCTACAGCGATGGTATTGAATCGCAAAGGGAAAATAAACAAAAGGCAGAATATTTCACCGGCACCAATAAAAATAATCTGACCTTCACTATAAATGGCAGACAGAGAAATATGCCCATAAATGGAGTTATTCTAAAGGCCGCAATAGAAGGTACTATTACACAGCTTTAAAATCAAATTTAAGCCTTACTTACTAATATCTTTTTTAATTTAAATTGAACTAATAATTTTTTTTACATTTTATAATCACTTCAAAAATAGGAAATCAATTACTACAAAAATTTTATTGTTCATGGCTAACATAATAAGATAAGAAATTAATTATTTTTTCCATGAGGTGTAAATATGGATTTCAAAGAACAATCAAAACTTTTTAAACAAACTTTTGGATTGAAATATGAACCATTGGCAATATCATTTACCAATGATGAAGTAACAAGTGGTAAATATGAAAAAACATCCATCTGCAGAGCTTTAAAACTTGCAGCAAAGGGAGAAAGTTTTTTAATCGATGAAAATGTTTCAACATGTCCAGGTGGAAGCAAGTACTGTGGATTCACAGAGGTAACTTCCCATGACCAGAAAAGAAGACTGCAAAAATTCCTAACCAAGGGCGAGAAACTCACAGGATCCATAGTATCATTTGAGAGAATGCAGAAACTCACAACAGAACCGCCCACAGGACTTGCAGACAGGATTGTAATGACCCCCTTAGATAAAGCTGAAATAAGGCCAGATATGATACTTTTCCAATGCAACCCTGAACAAGCATGTCGACTCATATCATTAGACACATACTGGGATGGAGTATCACCAAAACAACAATTAATCGGCGCATTATGCAATACAGCAATCTCATACACCATAATGTCAGGAAATACCAATGTATCCGTAGGAGATTGGACAGCAAGAAACCACCAAAAATTCGATACTGACATTACCTTTGTATCAATACCATACGAACGGATAAACAACTTAATAGAAGCCATACCACTATGCTCCGCTGGAGAAGCAGCAGCAATCATCCCAGAAGAATTCCAACCAGATTGAAACATAATAATTTAAAAGACAGTAACATAATACAAAACTAGAAGAAACTTCTAAAATCTCTAAAAAACCAATGAATGTGAAACTAATGAATTCCAAAAAAAAGAATCTAAGGTCAACAACAGGAAGAGTTGTAGATTCAAACACAATTAAAACCATTGAAGCAATGGAATCATTCAAACCAAATGATATAGTTGTGATTATCCATGCAGATGATTACAAGGAATCATTTGAAAAGATGATGCAGAGAATTAATAAAATGGATGAAACAGTGAACGAACACAGTACCTATCTCAATGAAAATATCAAACCAGCAAGCAAAGGATTTTTAGCAAGATTTAGAAAATCCAAAGACAAATAGGGGTTGTAAAATAGATTGTATTGAATTATTTTTTTTAAATTATTTTGTCGGACTATGTGTAATAAATGTTAATTTAAGTGATACAATCCCTTTTTAAAAAAATATAAAAATATGATCTTCAAATTGAATACTACAAGATGCATATAAATACGCATCGATATATGTAAAATTAAATAAAAAATAAAAGGTGTTTGAAATAATTTGAAATTACAGGAGGGAATATATATAATGAGAAAAATTAAGAAATGTCCAAAATGTGGTATAAAGGACTAATGGATTGTGTCAATTCAATGCTACCAAGTGGAGAAATATGCAACTGTCCTAAATGTGACAATCGGTTTGGAAAAGGAAAAAATAATATACCCAACTATAGCAACAATTTGACAATCTAGAACAGTACTAACCATTACTTTTTAATTTCTATTATGGTCAAAACAAGAATTTAATGGCCTCAGAAGAAGTAAGCCAATCTCATGTTTCAATATATCCATACAAAAACTAAAAATGGAAAACAGCACAAAAAACTCTAAAAAATTAACCACACAATAATTACTTCTCGATAACTAAAAAAAAGGAAATAAAAAAAAATTTAATTCTTAATTTTATGACTTTTTTTTACTTACTACCCTTTTTTTGAATCCTTCAATTCTTCAACTTCTTCAGGATTTTCCATTCCATGAATATAGGTTCCTCCACGAAGCCATGATAACAAAGCAGCCACAGCACAGAAAGCCGCACCAATATAAAATGATAGTTTAAGTGCAGGCATAAATGCAGTTGCAAAGGCCGATGGGAACCACGTTGTTCCTGTAATAGTGGTCTTAGTTGCAGCTGGTATTGAAGCCACAACTGAAGGCGGAAGATTTGCCAATATGCTTTCAACTGGGTTGTAACCCAGGAAAGCTGAAAACAGAGCACCTGTAGGGGGTATATTACTCAGGACTGGTGCAAGTTTAACAGCTCCAATTGAAACCAGCGAAGCAGTCATTGCCTCAGGGAACCGTTGGGTAATTCCAACTATGAGTATGGTGAAGAACATGGCCATACTGGCTGTAAAAGCAGTGTTCATAACAGTTGTCATCATTCCAGATGCAACACCCCTGTCTTGGGCAGGTACAGAGTTCATAATAGATGCACTGTTGGGAGATCCAAACATACCATTACCAACACCCATCATAAAGAGTGCTAATCCAAAATACACGTACTGGAAGTTGTAAGGAAGATCTGCAAGTACAAGGAATGAAAGGGTGGTTATAATCATTCCAATAGTTGCAATCCATCTTGGACCATACTTATCAGAGAGCCAACCTGAAATTGGACCCATAATTATCACACCTGCAGTGAGTGGGAGCATGTAAATTCCGGCCCAGAAAGGTGTTGAAGCATAACTGTACCCATTTAATGGCAGCCAGATACCCTGCAATAGAAGTATGAGCATGAACATCATACCACCTCTTCCTAGGGCATTTAAAAGTGCAGCTGCATTGGCATAGGTAAACATTTTAATCTTAAAGAGATCCAAACGGAACATTGGAGACGGGACACGTCTTTCAATGAATGGAAATATAACCAGAAACACAAGACCTGCAACCATGGATGCAATTACCCAGGGATTGGCCCAGCCCATGGGATCATTTCCATAGGGCATTAATCCATAGGTAACTCCAACAAGCAGCAATGTAATTCCTAACACAAATACTGCATTACCCCAAATATCAAGTTTGGTTTTTGGAGCCTTAATAGATGTTTCTTTAAGCTTCAATGAGGACCAGATAGTACCAAGAATACCGAATGGTACACTCACCAGGAATACAAATCTCCAATCGAATATTGCAAGTATTCCACCCAGGATCAGCCCTATAAACTGACCTGACATCAATGCAACCATGTTTATCCCAAGAGCTTTACCCCTTTCATTGGATGGAAATGCATCGGTGAGTATTGCCGAACTGTTGGCCATAAATAAAGCACTTCCAACTGCCTGCACAATCCTGAATATGATAATTTCCAGTGCACCAGCATCTCCAGTAGAAGGAGTAAGATAGAGAAGTATAGATCCTACAGTAAATATTAGAAAACCTAATTTAAAGAGCTTAACTCGTCCATAAATATCTGACAACCTGCCGAAACTAAGGAGTAGCGTAGCTGTTACCAGACCGTATCCCATCAAAATCCAGAGAAGGTACTGGAAAGATGTTAAAGGATCGATATGAATTCCATTGAAAATAGCTGGAAGCGAAATGAGAACAATACTCATATTTATCATTCCCATCAACGATGCTATAATCACATTAGAAAGGGCTATCCATTTATAATCTATTCCCCGCCCACTTTTACCAACTGAATCATTACTTGTACCATTATTATTTCCATTCAAAGTGTCACACCTTCATATAAACTTATTTTAAACCATAGAACAATATATAAGAATTAAATTTAATTAAAGATTATTATTTATAATTAGAATAAACTGTTAAGATTTTACAGTCATGGAATCACTAAAACAGGTTTCTTAGTTTCCCTAACAACCCGTTCAGTTACACTTCCCAGAGTATATCTATCTAGACCATGTTTACCTGAAGCACCCATTACTACAAGATCAAAGTTTTCAGATTCTATCATATTGAGTATTGCATTGTAAGGTCTTCCCTCTTCAATAACTGCGGTTATTTTAATGTTTTTATAACCTTTCTCAGCTTCAAGTATTTTTAATTTTTCTTTAAACTCATAGGCATATTTTTTTCCTTCTTCCTTCAAGGGTTCGTATAATGTTTCGTTTGAACCAGGTACTATTGATAAAGGTAAAACACCAATTCTTGGACTGTAAAGTTCATAAACATATAAAACTACAATTTCGGCGTTGCTGGTATTTGCTAACCATAAAGCATGTTTACCTGCCTTTTCTGCATTTAATGAACCATCTGTGGGTAATAAAATTTTTTTGTACATGTATCTTGCTCCACTAATATTATTTGTTTTTGAACATAAAAATTTAATATATCAAGATGTTTAGGATGGGAATATCTAAATTGTAAAAATATATCCCAGTAATTTTATCTTAATGTTGGAGAAGACCCCATCCGTGAGGGTGGGGATGAATCCAACCACTACATATAAATAATAATTTAACAATAATTAATATTATCGTATGCGATAACCAAGCATACTACACTTAATCTAATCAGTACCGTAGGAACTACGGAAATTAAAGCTTCTCTGAAAAAAACCACATTAGTGGATTTAATGAAGGAAGAAGCTCCTTCCGAAAGGGAGGGGTAGTTCACTTTAAAACCATATGATCTAGGAAAGATTTCACTACTGAAACCTAGTTAATTATTGTATAGAGCAAACTGGAATTTGCTCTGTTAAAACGACCAAAACCAGTTAAGATCGCAATAATATCATACCTTCCAACAAATATGAAGGAACAACCAACACCAAAACACAATGACTTCTAACTTGGTGGTGATGTAACACAATCAAAAACGCTATTAATATAAATTCAATTAAATTATTAATTCTAAAAAAGATTAATATTTCAAATTTTTAATAGCAAAGAATACTCCATACATTAATTCGGTATTTTTATCTTTTATAACTTGGTATTTTAATAAGCTATGGGATCTAAAAAAAGAAAAAGAATAATTAAATTGTTATAAAAAAAATTTAAATGTTTAAAATATTTGTTTATTCACCTTCTTTCATTTCTAAAGGATAAATTAACCCTTTAAATCTACTTCCAAAGATACGGCTATAAGAACTCAATATAATGTTGATAGCAGTGAAAATTAGGTAATAAAAGATATTTCCTAACGATCCCGGATTGATGGTTGGCATTAACAGAGTTAATGTGAAAAGGCTGATTATGTTTACAATTAAAGAGTATACTAATATATATGCTAAGTATTTCTTCCATCCAATTTTATTTATTAGATGAAATATTTTTTTAAAATCAAATGCAGCCATAAAACGTTTTTCATAGACCATATTCGCTAATCCTATGATAAAAACAATACTAACTAAAAATCCAACTATCATAAGTAGGATCATATTTATTGGATTTGTTAATGTAAGAGTTGTTGAAAGAGCATTTAGATCTAATCTGTTTAAGAGTAAAAAAGCAATAATTAGCGAAGGAATTCCATAAATTAAATTGATCACATAATATTTTATACCTGGCACTATTAAATCACCAGCTTTATCATAATCGGGAAGGCCGCTCTTGCCTTTCATAGTATGATCTATAATTTTTAATAAATATCCATAGCCAACCAAAGCAGGAATAAGTAAAAATGATCCCAAAAATAGAAGCAATAATACTATAAATCTTTTTAAATCGGTAAATGGATAACTAAGTGAATCTATGAATACATCTTTAAAATTCATACTATGTAACCTCCTATTAACAACAAATAAATGTTCAGTATTTAAATATTTATAGTTATGTCATATTCCAATCTAAAAAGCAAAATTAGAAATTTTAATCAAATAAAAATTTTATATTAGTTCCAAATAATTGGTTGGCTGTTACAATGGTTTAGAAGAACCAGAACCATAAAAATGCCCCCAATTGGGTATTTAGTTATTTTTAAAAAAAATTAATTCTGAGATATGATTATTTTTTACCATAGATAATTCCAATGGTACCTACCATAAATGGTAAATTCAAAGCTCTAGGAATGAATTTAGAATCTTTGGTGCTTGAAAACTCAACACTTTCAACTCCCCCGCTTCTGATTGTCTCCAACAGATCCTCAATATCGCCATATATTCTCTTCTCATGGAAAAGATCTTGAAATGCGAATGTACCACCTTTTTTTACCACTCTTAAAGCTTCTTAAATAACATCTCTCTTATCCTTTGTATCTTGTACTTCATGAAAAACAAGATTACTGACTGCAGCATCAAAATAATTATTTTCAAATGGCAAATCAGATGCTGAAGCTTTTTGGAAAGTTATCCTGTCTTGGACACCCTCAATTTTTGCATTTTTTTCACAAACTTTTAGTGAAAAATCCCACATCCCACCCCAATAATCAATGCCTGTAACATGGGCTTTAGAATATTTTTTTGCAGCTTTAATACTAAGCGGTGCATTTCCACATCCTATATCAATTAACTTACCGTTACCATCCCAGCTTAAACAGTCTAAAACCAGATCATGTATCTTAGACTGTAGATTCCCCCCCCATTTGGAGAGAATTTATTCCTTGCATAGATGAAGTACGCTGTACAAATAAAGAAAAAAATCGCCCCAATTATGGATAAAAGGAATAAAAATGAGGATAATAATAAAAAGACTCCCAAAAATCCTGCAATCTAAATAGATTTTATAGGCACCCAATTACCATAGTCTGGTTTTTCCATAGATATATCTCATCATCCCATTTCATTAAAATAACCATAATTTAATATTTCATTTAATTATTTGGGGAAAGCATTTATTTTATATATTTTCAAATGCCCGAATCATTTCTTGTTTAAGTTTCTTTTGATAGATATCCTTCCGTATACTGGGTATTTTGGATATTAGAATAAGTATCATGTTTTGGACTCTTATTTTCATATCTTTCTGGGGAAAATCATATAATCCATTTTCACTGTAGTACTTGTGATCAGCCTGGAATGGAAATCTAAGCCTTCCATAGATAGCATCCCTGAATATTTTCATTCCACCTACACCAAGGAAAGTTGAAGGTTTAACATAATTGGAACTAGCAGATCTAATAACTTGCCTTGCAAGGTTTTGTAATGCCATGTCAATTTCATTTGAATCCTCAGATTCGTCTGTTACAAAGTCCACAAGATTGGCTTCCTGCCATTGGCTGTAACCATCCATGATTTCACGCAGATTTGAATTTTGATTCAATGGTCCTGAAATAATGAATCCCAACTGTTTATCTTTAAAAATTGGAATATGGGTGTTGAAAAATCCCCTGTCAAAGAACTCTTTCCACGTACTTGATAAGTAACGGTCTTCAATGGTACCTGCAAAGATAATGACATCAAAACCCTTTAATTTATTGTAAAAGTCAATAAAATCATCTTTACCCTCATATACACAAACATTGTTATAGCCACACTGTAAACATCCTAGACAACTGCCTTTAATATCGATATCATTTAAATTGAAGTACTCGACATTATCTAATGAGTTTTTAAAGGTTTTAACCATTGAATTTAAATTAGAATCATCTTTAATTAAATCTGAAATCACAACAACCTTTTGGTTATGATTATCTATTTTTTCGGGGCTTAAACTGGGTTTGTATTGGAATTCTTTTTTAGATATTGGTAAATAATTTTTAGTTGTAACCACACCAGATTTGATATCTTCAAAGAAGTTTCTTGCAAAGGTTGTTAAATTTTTTCTTTCACTTTCCTTGAACAAGTCTTCCATATCTGCAGAGTAGTATCCTAAATATTTCATATCAAGGTCATCACATATAGCATTCATGTAATTATGTGCTGTATGGTCATAGAAATGTATTGAAGTTGTTAATACACTAGTATATTTATTTTTAAAAGCATATTGTACTTGCTTTTCTGTTATCATTTCTATAAATCTTTTGTACTGGGCTGCAACTAGGAAAACATAGAGTGGAAATGCCCATAAAATTCCATCTGCACTGTCTATTTCACTTATAATTTCTTTAAAATATGCTTCGTTCCTTTCAATCTTTTTTATTCTTTCAGATATGTTCATTATTTTCAATTCATGTTCTGGAAACTTTTCCTGTATAAACTTAACATACTGCATTGTAACACTAACATTCCCCTTGGGACTTCCATTTAAAACAATTATTTTCATATATTATTCTCCTTATCATTATTTTCGATTGAATTACCCATTAATTTAAAGGAGTGGCGTATAAATTCTTCTTTATTTATTCCCATGGACTTAATTGCAAACTCTGTATTCTTTGATAACTGCAGTATGGCGGTTGTTGATTCTATCAGATATAAAGCGGTCATGAACGTGTCAATATCTGCCCTTATTGTTCCATCTTTCTTTCCTGTCTCAATTGCATTGCACATGATTGTTAATTGTTTTGTGCTGTATTCTATCAGTTTTTCAAGGTTTATACTATCTTTAACCGGACTAAAATCGGCTTTTGCTTCCAGCAAAACCTTTGTGTAGTCTGGATATTCTTTGTAGAATTTGCAGTATGCTAAACCTGTTGCATAAATTTTTTTTATACCTGTATCTTGTGATGCAACTTCCTTATCCATCATATTTGCTAATATAATTGTACCACGAAGCACAACAGCATAATAAAGGTCATCTTTATTTTTAAAATATCTGTACAAAGCGGGTTTGGTTAGTTCGAGTTTAGCTGCTATGGATTCCATTGTAGTTTTTTCATATCCCTTTGAAAAGAACTCATTTTCAGCAGCAACAACTATTTCATTTGTCTTTCTTTCTCTGTCCCGTTTTCTTCTCGGTGAAATTGAAATTTAGATTCCCTCCTTAAATTCTATAATAGGTTACTTATGGTAATTTAAGTTACCCACAGTAACATGTTACTCTTGGTAACTTTTCACTTATAAAGGTTTCTGAAAAATTCACAAAATATTATTCTATGTAATGGCCTTGAAATTATCAAGGATGTCGTGAAAATTCGTGATCTATGATAAAAGTTCGAGAATAATCTTTTAAGGAACAAAATACGGAAATATGAAAAAAAATTTCTTGGTTGGTAAACTTTATTAATCCCAAATTCATTAATATAATGTAGAAAGTAATAATAAATATACAAAATTTATTAATTATTTGGTGGTGATAAGAAGAGTGAAAATGGAACAAATTCATTAAATAATCATGATTTGGATTTGGTAGACAAACAAAAAGCATGGGAATGGTGATAAAGTGAAAATAATAAACAATAAAATTTTTATTTTAGTATTTATTGTAGGAATGATTCTGGCATTATCTATGGGTAATAACAACATCTTGCAATCAGGATATAGCACAATACCAGCTGGGACTAATGGTATACCCACAGATCTAACAGTTAACAACATTCATGGATCAACTCATCATTATGTTTTTATTAAGGCATATTTAACAGATAACCATGGAAAACCACTGTCTAATAAGATTATAGCATTTAATGTTGATAGTGATTCAAATATATACATTGCAGTAACAAGCACAAGTGGATATGCCTTATTATATTATTACATATATCAAAGTAGCGGAACTTATCCGATTAATGCAAAGTTCCAGGAGGATCAAACTTATTCTGGAAGCACAAGCACCAGCATGTTAACAGTAGAATAATTATCACTCTGAAAAATAACATGATAAAACAGTTCTATTAAGCAAGATCAATTAAACACAGATTTAAATAATGTTCCGGCATTTATAGTTTTACCATTCTAAACTTAAATGTCTAATTAACATGCTTTACGAATTGTTAGAATATATAAAAAATTCTAAAATAAAAATTTATATTATAACTTCAATTCCAGTACTATTAAAATAAAAAGGGAATTAATGGTGGATATTAGAAATATCCTCCATTATTTATTAGACCTAGAGCAATCCTCCAGTAATATTTTGCAGGTGTTAAATTTGTACTTACATAGGATGTTTCTGATGGATGTCCTGAATAAAATTTGACCTCAGGACTTGTGTTAACAATTTTTAACCTATTTTTAGACACTTTGGTAATGGAATATTTTCCATTCCATGAATTTGTTTTTGTTTTGTAATGAACATTAACAATTATACTGCCCTGAGTTGATTGATATGTTTTCCAGGAATATGAGAAGATACCACCGCGTTCTTTCCAATATATTTTATTGGCTCCAGAATTTATAAGACGATATTTAGCTGTTGTTGAAACAGATTTTTTGACGGTACTTTTAACATTGCTTACAGAGTGGGTTACGGGTGTAGAATATAAAACATTATTATCAGTATTTTTAACTATTTTTTGAGTAGAAATTGAATTAACACTAGTTGCAGCAGATGCTGAACCAACTAATAAAATTATAACTGAAATAAAAACTATTATTAAAACCATACCATTTTTCATCTACTTCTCCCTCCTATACAAGTTAATACAAATTTTGATACAAGTGCACATTCACCCTATAACACTCTAATTCATCTTTGTTCTATCAAGTATATTAAGTTATGTATTACAACCAAGAAGTAATAAAAAAGAAAAATATCATCCTATTAACCAAAATAACCATAAATATCCAAAATCTGGAAAAATAGGGGAGGAATATAGGTAATAAAAGAAATTTAACATAAGATGCTAGAATATATTAAAAAGAAAAGGAGTTTAAAAATAGCCTTAAAATAAACACCAAAACAGAATATCAAAATATATCTAACAACTTACCTCCTGTTAATACAAAAAATTTATAATTAAATTTAACATTTTAAATTAATAACCATCAAATGAAAAATAACTGAGACCTAACTAACTTTTTGACGTATGTATCTATATTTCTATATTAAATGTTAATCCGAGGTTTTGAGTATGAATAAAACACGTAATCTAGTTTTTGTAATTTTATTAATTATCCTTGGTATGCTCGTTTTAGTAAAATATCTACCTGGTGATAATGCAAAAATTGTTTATGATACGGGTGGTTCATTTGAAAACCAATGGTTAAAGTTCAATTATCCTCCAGAATTAACATTGGATGATGCTTCTAATAATGATCATATACATATTGAAATTTACAATGGAACAGAATTGATTGGTGCAATATACGATGATGGTGTAAATATCGATAGATATGGCAGCCTACCAGAGTCCAATTTAACAACAACAGCGGGAAGAAAAACATTAAAAGATTATGACTTCGATATAGGGCCGGCTGGAGAACAGATCCTAAGGCCAAGCGCAGCCATATACCTATCAGAAGATTCCACCTTAGATATAATCCTGGAACCTCAAAGTAGAAACACATTCAACCAGATTATGGATACTTTAACCATTAAAAAAGATAATACAAAGGCTAATCCTCTTCAGAGCAAAGAAAATAGGGAAATTCAAAATATCTCCACCAATACAGGTGGGACATTTGAAAATCAATGGGTCAAGTTCAACTATCCTCAAAACTTAACAGTATCCGATGATTCCACAGATAACCATATTCAAATAACAATATACAACGAAACAGGAATAGTAGGGGATATAACAGCAAGTGAAGGGAAGCTCTCTGAGAGAGGGGATATGTCACAGAATGAAAGTGATGGTATCACCATTACCGATAGTGCTCCCAGTGAAGCAGATCTTCAAGGTAATATCACCACAATAGCGGGAAGAAACGCAAAAACCAACACTCAAGCTACTGAAAATTTTCAACCAAAACCCAGTGCTCTTATAGAGTTAAATCCTAATGCCATGTTGGAAGTAGGTTTTGAACCCGGCACAGAAACTGCTTATAACCAAGTTATAAACTCATTAACAATAAAAAAAGATGATATACATCCCACTTTACAGTCAGATATATATTATTACCTAAAAAACTGGTATGAATTCTTCACATCGTTTGTTCCATTTTAAGAGATTTATAAATTCTTTCAAATTTTCTTAAAATAATATTTTTTTAGGATAAATGGAAATTTAAATATGAAATGTGTTAATAGAACATCATCTTTTAATTACTTTTGATGCAACACTGGTATTTCTGCCGGCTTTATATCTGAAGTCACAAACATTAAAACCGTCTGAAAGGGTTTTTGTTCGATGTAATCCTAAATTGCCATATTCACTCATGGGGATATCCATGGCGCAAAGGTAAGGTAGGAATTCGTCTGCATTTTTCTTGTGAAAAAATTTGCAAATGGCACATTGAGTAAAGTCCAGACCAACATCAAATCCTTCACCCTCAACAATTTCATAAACAAAATCCTCGGGATATGCACCAGACTGTTCAGCCAAATATTTTAAGAGATCCCTAGCATCAGGATGGGTTATTGGAAAAATTTCATCATTATGGGTCTTTAAAAATTCATTTTCCTGTTTATAACAGATATTTCCTATTTTCTCAAGGTTTTTATCGTTCCTTTTTAAAACACCATATACAATCAGATAATTAATAGATGATAACAAGTTTTGTGTCATTGGATTATCCTCCCCACCAATGTATGGAATTTCAGGGATAATATTTTCATAATCCGTTATCATTTCAGCAATCACTTCCTTGGAAAATTCTTCACCATATTCAGCCGTTAAAAAAACCTTAATTCTCTGGGCAAATTCCTTGAAATTTTTTAACAATTCAGTTTTTTTTGAAATGTAATAATCATTTTGTTGCATGAGAAACACCTAAAATAGAATTTATTATTGTCATTGATTAATGTTATCCCCAGGCAAAAAACTAAATAAATAGGAGGTGATTTTACCTGGGGAAACAAAATCGGGGTTTTAATATTGGGGGTTGTTGTGGTTTTAAAAACACACAACATTATCTACATACTCAATTGTTACTTAAGTGGATTTTCCCAAATCACACCCAAATCATGCACAAATTGTAAATTCTCTTTAAATATAAAATAAGAACTTAATATTGTCTTAATTTTATGGAATGAATAGATTTGTAAAGTAATATAAAAATCAGATATAAATACTTTTTATTTTAATCCAAATGGTCAAGTAATGATCAAATTAATAACACTGAATAAAAAAATTATTGTAATTAAAAAAAGGAGGAATAAATTTTATTCGATAATGACTCTGTGTCTTTCTTCCTTTTCTAATTTAGATACCTCAACTTTTAGAACACCATTTTCAAATTTAGCAGAGGATTCTTTTGGAATAACCTTTTTAGGTAATTTTATATTTCGCTTAACAACACCAGTCCTTTTATCTGTTAAGGTCACATAAGAACCCTGTATATTTTGTTCGGTGTCGAATTTTGCTTCAATTTTAAGATATTTCTCAGATAGATCCAGGGTAATATCTTCTTTCTTAATACCAGGCAGTGCAATATTTACTATAATTTCATCATTTGTCTCTATAATATCCCTGCCAGGCACAAATGTATAGTCGACAATCTTGGTTTCAACTTCACTTCTCATACCTTCCAAGGTTGCAGCAGTATCATCCATCATCTTCTGAATAAAATCTTTCATTTCCAAAACATGATCTCTTTTTTTCATTTTATTACACTCCATATCATCCTATTTTTAATATAATATTAATTATGTAACTACAAATTTATAATAATTTCCCATATACAAAAAAACGCATAAAGAAGTAGAATGTGTAATTACTTCTACTATCTTCTTAAGATATTAACAACGAGAATAATAGCTAGTATTGTGGCGATTATAAAGATTATAGATCCAATTGTTGAAAAACCAAGCGCCGGGATTGGAACACCCCTTCCAGACTGGAGAATTAACGATGAACCAACAATCAAAGACGATATAATCAGTGCTATTGATATCCTGTCAACCATTTTATCGAGTTTTATTGAAAATTTATCTAAACTTTCAAGCCTCATTTCAATTCCAATTTCACCCTTTTTAGCCTTAAGAAGTGTTTGGCTAATTGTTCTAGGCAAATCTTTACTGATATGCTGCAATTCAAAAAGGTACTGGGTTTTATAATTTAAAATATTCAATGGATTCAAACGTTTTGCCAACAACTTTTGGATTAAAGGTTCTGCAACATCAATCAAGTTGAAATTAGGATCCAGACCAAGACCAATATCATCCAACAGATTTAAAACCTTACCCAGCAATATAAAGTCCTTTGGAAGCTGGATCTTGTATTTTTCTATTAGATCTGGAGCGGAAAATTCATTGATAAATCCACCTATATTCTGAATTTCAGCACCATAAAATTCGTCTAAAAGATCGATTAAATCATACTTCAAACTCTGAATGTCAATGCTATCATCAATAATTTCCATGTAGAGCAGTTGATTTATTATTCCGTTAACATCGTTGTCAAAAATATAAACAAACAATTCCATAAGGATACTAATAAAATCCATATCTAAATGGCCCATAATTCCAAAATCAATAAAACATAGAACATTCCCATCTTTAACAAGTAAATTTCCCGGATGTGGGTCTCCATGGAAGAATCCATACTTAAAGATCTGAATAAAATAACATTCAGCCCCTAACTTAGCAAGTGTCGGGCCATCGGCCTTAACACCAGATCCCTCAATTTCAGTGATCTTAACTCCTTTGACATAATCCATTGTAAGAACCCTGATGGTGGAGTAATGTTTATAGTTTTTAGGAACACATATATGGCTGTTATTTTCAAAGTAGGAACCGAATTTTTCCATGTTACGGGCTTCAAGTTCAAAATCCAGTTCTTTTATGATTGCCCTTTCAAATTCATCAATAACACCGCTGATATTGTAATATTTTAAATTGGAGATCCTTCTCTCGAGTAAACCCCCAAGATACCGCATTATTATCAGATCTTTTTTTATATGGTCTATGATGTTGGGTCTTTGAACTTTAACAGCAACCCTGGTGCCGTCATGGAGTATGGCCATATGGACCTGGGCAATGGATGCAGAAGCAATGGGAACCTCATAGAATTTTTGAAATATTTCATCTAGAGGTCTTCCCAATTCGTTTTCAATTTCCTTTTTAATGGATTTAAAAGAGTCTGGAGGTACATTATCCTGTAATTTAGCAAGCTCATTGGCTATGTCAACACCAACAATATCAGGACGCATGCTTAATATCTGTCCAAATTTAATGAAAGTTGTTCCCAATTCTTCAAAAACAAGAAGAATCCTTTCTGGAGCTGAAGCATCTAACTCTTCCACAAAATTTTTTCTGGAACGAAAAATCCGACCGAAGGTATTTTTAAGGCCAGTTTTTTTTACAATATCAATAAATTCATACTTGGCCAAAACAGCAAAAATTTCTTCAAGTCTTTCAAAATCAGGTCTTTTATTATCGAACCGCCTGAAGTTCATTATAATATATATTAGAGTTAAATCATATAAAATTTATTAAACTTTAAATAATCCCTTTTTACATTCGAAGATGACTTTATGAACAAACTCTACAAAGAACTTTCAAACGACTGGTACAGGCTGTTAACTCCGCTGGAGGAGTACAGGGAAGAAGCAGAATTTTTCCATAAAATATTTGATAGAAATTTAAAACCAGAAACCATGCTGGAATTGGGATGTGGCAGTGGACACAATGCATTTTATCTAAAGAAATGGTATGATCTAACATTAGTAGATATGTCAGAAAATATGCTCAACTTAAGCAGGGAATTAAACCCGGAATGCAGTCATATTTTAGGTGATATGCGTACCATACAATTGGATAAGAAATTTGATTCCATTTTTATACACGATGCAATCATGTACATGAACAATGAAATTGATCTCAAACTTGCATTGGAAACTGCATATGCACATCTAAATCATGGTGGAGCGGCATTAATCTGTCCGGACTTTATGAAAGAAACATTTAACAGTCTCACAGAACATGGTGGGAGTGATGGACCTGAAAAAGCAGTGAGATACCTGTTATGGCAGTGGGATCCTGATGAATCAGATACACAGTATAATGCAGACTATGTATACATACTCAGAGATGCAAACGGAAAAATAAAAACAGAACATGAAAGACATATATTAGGCCTGTTTGAACGGGTTAAGTGGGTAGAACTAATTAAAAATGCAGGATTTGAATCTAAAACTTTTAAAGACCAGTTTGGAAGGGAAATCTTCTACTGTAAAAAATCTGAATAAAAAAAGAAATTGGAAAAATGATTCTACATTAGTCACTCATTATATTTCTTAACTACCACATGACTAACCACTCTTGATAAAAACAGCAGCATAAATATCATGCTATGTTTCCTATCACAAAATGGCCTGTGGACAGCCTATCAACAATTCATTGATAATCTGCGACAAACAGTCCCATCACTAAATGGTGCACTCGCAGGAAACCCCATACAAACCATGGGGCAGTTCACTAGCCCTTGCAGGATCATCTCAGGTATCTCAAAATGTACAACCTTTGACAACACAATACACCCCCACGAATAGTTATAGAAATATTATTCAAAATTTTTTATCAATTAAATCCCTGACAATGCCAAGAATACCACCCCAGCCCCGTACAAGTATATCATAGATATGGAAATTGTCCCATTTGTGGAAAATGGGTAGATACACAAACAACAAGCCATACACACGATAGATCACCCGGTTACAAAGAGGAACCAAGAAGCTAAACAAATTTATTAATGGATTAATACAGTTAAGGCAAGTTACAAATTCTCGTTTCATTATTTTCTCCATTAGAATCATTTTTATGTAAGGATTAATGAGATGAATATGAAAATTAGATTATCTTAATCCTTTTTTTCGTCATTTTCAAAGATAAATATATCTTCTATTTTTACTCTAAGAATCTTGGCTATATCATGTGCTAATTTTAGGGAAGGGTTGTACTTTCCTTTCTCCAAGAAAACAATGGTTTCTCTTCTAACTCCTACTTTTTCAGCTAGTTGGGCTTGAGTAAGGTTGTATCTTGCGCGATATTCTTTCATGCGGGTTTTCATTCCACATCGCCCTTTAGGTTGAAGTAAGTATTCGTCACCAGCATTGTGCTGACCATGACAAAAATCACCAGTCCAAATATTTCAGTAGGTTGGAACTGACGATTAGAATAAAATCCACTGAAAATAAGGAAGCAAATGAATCCTAGAGTTGTGAACCAAGACCATGTTGCCGAGGTAGTTCCTAATTTCATTAGTCGTTCATCTTTTGGATTGTCCATACCAATGTAGGAGAAGAAGCTGGTTATGATAATTAGTGCACCTATAAGTACTGCTATGGTAATGAAGTCGTTTAATGTCTTCAATATTATCATATAAACTGCACATATCAGTAATATTATAGATCCTATCCAGATCAATCCTCTGTTTACATTATATGGATCAGTACTTTTATTATTCATTTTATTTTTATTCATTAATTCCACCATCAATATATATTTATAACATAATGATATTAAATTCTATCATTATGTTATGTAATTCTAATATATACTATTTAAACTTTTAGTTATAATTAATAATCAATAAAACAATATAGTGGCCTATTTTGATATAGGCATAGATTGAATAGCCTTTCAAAACGTTAAGGGAGTAGAATAAGGTAGTATTATAATTTGTCTCCAAATTCGTTGCTAAATAATATAATACTCTTTAATCTGATTCAAAAGATTGTCAAAAAAATAAATATGTATTATTATCAGTATCTATGAGTAACTGCTACCTTTTTATATCATGCTGTTTAAACTTAGTTTTCTTATAAACATCTATTATTGTAATAAATTATGATTATGACATAATTAAGTTGTAAGGTGAAAAAAACTTGTTTGCTGAGGTTATTTTATACTTAGAGAATATTCTAATAGTTTACGGGCCTTTAGGAGTTTTCATAGCCAGTATTATCGAAGAAATAATCGCCCCAATACCATCTACATTAGTGATAATGGGTACTAGTTTCATTGTTTTAAAGGGCGTTAGTATTTCTCCAGATGCGTTTTTAAAGCTTTTCATTAACATCGTGCTGCCAGCTTCTTTAGGGGTGACTATTGGTTCCCTTTTCATTTATACCATAGCTTATTTTGCTGGAAAACCATTTTTAGAGCGTTGGGGTAAATATTTAGGAGTTTCTTGGGAAGATATAGAAAAGGCAGAGAAGAAGTTTGAAAATAGTCATTCAGATGAGATAATATTATTTACATAGTTAGGGCTGTTCCTATAATTCCAAGCGTAGCTATAAGTGCATTTAGCGGTTTTATTCGATTTGATCTCAAAAAATATATTATAATAACATTTTTAGGAACACTTGTAAGGGCATTTTTGCTTGGATTTATTGGATGGCAATTTGGAAGCTTATATCAAACAGCAGCAAACGAAATATCATACCTAGAGGAAATCAGCCTTGCGCTGATTATAATAGCATTAATTACTTACTTTATTTATAAAAAGAAATTCAAAAAATGAAAAAGCAGAATAGGAAGTTAAAATCTTTATTCAAATTTTTCCATTAACTTTTTATAGCGATTCACGGTGGTGAACAAATTGCAAAATGTAGATATTAGAGCAAAAGTAGGCCGAAAGGCGTCATTTGTAGCCATATTTGGCAATATATTTCTCACTATGTTCAATTTTTTGGTGGGTTTTCTATCAGGTAGTACTGCCTTGGTTGCGGAGGGGACCCACACATTATCTGATGTTATCACATCATTAATGGCTTATGTGGGATTTAGAATTGGAATGAGACCTGCAGATGAAGAACACTTGTATGGACATGGAAGGGCAGAACCGATAGTCGGACTTATAATTGTAGTATTCTTAGGAATAGTGGCCTTTGAAATACTCTCTGAAGTCTATAAGAAATTTATGTTAGGGGAAGCCATGACACCACCAGGTTTAATTGCTGCGGTTATGGCGTTAATTGGTATTTTTATAAATTATGCTATGACTAATTATCTAGTTAAAACCGGGAAAAGGATTAATAGTCCAGTTCTAATTGCTGACGGCCGTCACCAGTCAGTTGACATATTCTCTTGTGCTGCTGTTCTAATAGGGGTAATTGGCTCCAGATTTGGATTCACGTTCCTAGATCCGATAGTAGCAATATTTATCGCTTTCATGGTTCTTAAAACTGCGTTTCAGCTAGCATGTGATAATGTAAACTCGATAATGGGTAAACTACCTTATCCATTAATAGTTGAAGATGTTAAATCAGTAGTATTATCTTTAAAAGATGTTAAAGGCGTTCATGATGTTAAAATAAATAATATGGGTCCATATTCTTCCGCAGAACTACATATTGAACTAGATAAAGATTTAAATCTTCAAGAAAGCCATAAAATCGCACATAAAGTAGAAGAATTAATTATTAACAAAATAGAAATCATAAAAATGGTCACAGTTCATACGTGCCCAACTGAAGACAAATGTGAAATTAAATAAGCACCGAAAATAAGTATAATACTTCAAAAAAAAGAATTTTCTAATGATAAACTTTATATATTATAAACAAATAGTAACATTAATTAACTAAAATATTTTGGATGAAATTTATACTTTCTATGAACAAAGCAATCTTTAAACATCAAACACCATCAACAGGTTTGACTAAACTAGAAACAAAACAATAAAAAGTTTATTTTCTAACTAAATCATATTATTAAACTAATAAATACATACGATAAAGAATTAGTAAAAAAATAGAAATGTTTACTAAAAATAGAGGTGAAATGAAAATGTTTGATCCAAAAAAAATTATGGATAGTGCAGTGGACCAAGTTCAAAAACAAGCTACTGGAATGGCTACAGGAAGAACCTCTGGAAGAACTTCTGGGGGTTCCGAGATTGATGAACTAATCTACAGAATGACTAGAGACATGGAAGACTTGCGTACAAAAAACCAAGAACTAAGCGATAGATTAAATGACTTCGAAAGACAATTCAACCATTTAAGAGACTTAATCAATAGGAATAACAGATATTAATTTCGAATATAATCCTCTAGGTTGGAATTTTTCTTCACGAAATAATAAATGAATCTTTAAGGAGATAAAAATATGGGACTACTTGATTCAGTTATTAAAAAGGCTACGAAAGAACTGCAAAAGCAGGTTCAAGATAAAGGCGGAAAAGAAATAGAGAAACGAGCTAGAGACGAACTCAAAAAAAGCTTCAAGATTTAATTCTTTATTTTTTTCTATGTTGAATATGAAACTTTTTTTTTAGAATTCTATTATTACAAATTTTTATATTATTATACAATTTCCTGTTTTTGACATTCTAAAATACTGAACTGTTTTGAATTAAAGCGAGAATAAAAAAATAAATAGTTGAACAATCAGTGACTATTATTACGAAAACTAGTCATATCTTGCAAGTGTAAAACTAAATTTATTCATTTTGTTTATTATTAAAAAATTGCTACCAACACAGAACAATTTCAAACTCATTGTTTAGAGAACCTTCTAGTTCATTTTGTAGGATCATTTAAATATCCAATTCGGCAAATGTAGGATCTATCATCACATCCATAATGGATTGGATTATTGTTAAGAAAGATGATAAAATAGTTACAAAATAAGAGATAAAACATATAATATGAAATTTATTTGAATGGTTTCATAGGGTGAAATAAAAATGGATAGACACTATAGAATAATATTTGAAGCTATATTATCAATTTTAATACTCCTGGAACTTTTATTTCTGATCCTGATATCCATAGGATTTGTAGCAAGCATAACAAGTACTTCTGTATACACCTTTGGTATCTGGGACGTTGCAATTGGAATTTTAATCATCTTTGATCTGGTGTTTTTCAGGATAATCAAAGGGGATCAGGGAAAGGACAACTTCCTTAGAAATAACTGGGCATTCATCATAGCAGGAATTCCATTGTATTTCATAAGCTTTAATTTGTTACAGTTATTTGACATTAACATAATCATTGGACTGATAGGGATAATAAGGCTTTTTGCACTAATAAAAGTCCTTCAAACAACATCAAGGGGAGTTCGAAGATATCCCCAAAAAACAAAATTGGACTATGCAACTGTTATACTCTTTTTAATCTTGATATTGGGCTCCTACATATTTTACTTAGTTGAAAAAGGAGTGAACCCCACTGTCACAAGTTATGACTCTGCAATATGGTATTCAATTGTTTCCATGACAACCACGGGCTATGGGGATATAGTTCCTGTAACAGCAATAGGCCACATAATAGGGGTTATAGTAATATTAACTGGAATGTCATATGTGAGTCTTGTTACAGCCACACTTGCATATTCATTCATAGATCTCTTTAGAAAGGAAAGTAGAAAGGCCATTGAAAAAGTTGGAAAGAATACCGAGGGATTCAAAAAAAGATTCGACAACTACGAAGAAAAACTCGACAAGATACTGGAGAGAATGGATGAAATCGAGAAAAAAATTGATGAAAACAAAAAATAAATACTCACCCTAAATTTTGATCAACTCAATATTTCCCAAATAATTTTTCTTTCCTTAAATGCAAAACCTATAAGTCCACCAATCATTCCCATTACAAATAAAATAGGAAACTTGCAAATATCACACTAACCAAGAGTTCTACATGTGATACATTGTAAATTAGAGTATTCAACGTTGTGGTTATGGTGTTTCCATTAATAGCCAAAATCCCAGTAGAGTATAAGAGTCCGGCTAAACCTACAGGAATTCCTCCATTAACAATTCCATCGGTATAATTCCCACCAACCAAATAACCTGCAATTAACCCGCCTAGTATTGGCCCTAAAAAACCAACACCCTTTGGAAGGTAATTTCCAGTAAGCATTACAATGATTAATGTAACCACAAATACAATGCCCATTACCCTCCAGTTTAAGTTCATTTCAACACCCAATATTTTATTTAAAAATAAATCATGGTCTTTGGATTTTAGTATAGTTAGCTATTAAGTTGTTTCAAGTGATCAAGTCATAACGCACAAAAACATCTTCCACATTTTCAACTAAACTCCTGAACCTGCCCTCACTTTCATTTAATTCGTTTTCCACTTGATTTTTATAAATTGCTAGTTCAATAGCACATTTTAGTTCAATTGGATCGCATGGGTTATTTATATATTCCTGAGGTTCTTTATTTCCTATATTTTGTGTTTTAGATTCTTCAAAAGGAGCATTTAAATAAATAATGGGTATATTCAATTTTTTAATCATAGAAGAAAGTTTATTTGCGGTATTATCTCCATTCTGGACAGTGTCCATCAAAATAAAATCGGGTATAATGTTGAAGAATTCATCTATTGCTTCTTCATGTGATTTAATTATAGAAACTTCGTAATCTAATGATTCCAGTATATGTTTAATACCCAATGCCTCTATTTTGTCATCTTCTACCAGGAGAATTTTAATATCTGCCATCATTATCAACCAGTTACAGTGTATGTACTGGGTAGGATTAGTTTTTTATTAATTTTCCTATATTTAATAATTTAATTTAGGAGATGATGGTTGATGGATCCATTGCATGATTTATTCTAAACCATTGAAGTTGGATAATCCATACCTGAATAGAATTACTCCCTGTGTATATGGTTGTACAGCTTTGATTTCTGCTGATAGTGTAGTTGTATTCTTGGGAGTTGCAGTTTTATCGGATTGGTATGTTTCAAGTCCTGCAACAATTTTTCCTGGAAAAAGGATATTGTAGATGTTGTAGATTTGGTTGTAGATTTTAATCCTGTTTGTTAGATTGGTTATTCCTTTTTGGTATTCACCTACATAGAGTTGGGGGACTATGTAGTCGCATAAGGGTGCAATTAGATAGTAGTATTGGTTTCCGTCCCATCCATCGGGTTTAACAGTAACTGAAAATGTTTCTCCATAGGTGTCTAATCTCATGGCGAGAATTTGTAAAAGATATTTGGGCATATTATATGTTTCCACATCTAATTGAACTCCTATTCTCATCTGTGCGACTTTTGAGGCATAATTGAACCCTGGATATACCCACGCGTTGGTTCTTATTCCCACAGCGTTAGCTTTTTGTTGGGCTTCTGATAGTACTGGTGAATAATTTTTATTTGTTACTAAAACGTATATATCTGTTATTCCGGCGCTTTTTAAGGCGTTGAAATCGATTTCTGATATGGGTGTTACATTTGGGTTAATATAATAACCCACGATATAATTTGAACTAGTTGGAGTAGTGGTTGAATTCGCTGATGCAGCTACACATCCCGAATTTAAACCTAATATCATAGTAAGTATTAGAATTAATAATATCCATTTATATTTAATTTAAACACCCCCCATATAAGAAATCATTATAAAATTGATTTAATTATTCAATCGTGCATGGTTCTTCTTGTTCATATATCTTGTATTTTCGCTTGAAGCAAATATCAATGCAATGGATCTTGCTTGGAATATTGCTAAGTAGCTATATCCCAATAAAAAGACAAGGAAACCCCCGACAAAGAATAACAGAATTCCTCCAACTATACCAATGATAGATCCTGCACCTGTTATAATTATCATCATTATTATCCACCAAAGCATGTATTTTCCCCATCCAATTGCTGTAATTCTATCTAGTATTTCACGATATCTCAATGCCGCACCTATTTCACTGTTATAGTAAGCCATGTTAGCCATGCCCATATATGCAAATATACTGATTATTATGGCAGAAATAATGGCAATTATGAGAAATATCGGGCCTGGAAAGGCAAATGAGAGTGCATATAAAATTAAGGGTACAATTGCGTAGATTATACCGACTATTAAAAGTTTTATACCATCAATAAACAGTTCTCCAACACCTAAAAAATTTGGAAGTTCATCTAAACCAGCTAAAGTTGATTTTATAATTCTTAAATAATATCCCAGGCCAATAAAGTTCACGATTGGAATTATCAAAATTATTCCTAGTATGATCATCTTTACCCAATTTTTAATGGGAAATTGCAGAGAATCACTTATGTTTCCAATAATATTCATTTTCTCACCTTAATGTTAATTATAATATAAAGGCTCTTAATATTTGAATATAATGAAGTTAGATTAAGGAAATGTGAATCAAATTAATCAAAAAAGAATAAAAAAGAGAAATTCATGAGGCAAGTAGAATAAAATCCATATATAGCAATAAATACTTAATCTATTTTAGAAAACTTTTATTGGGAGGGATTAATTGTTCTTACACAAGCTTGAAGAAACTATAGCTGATTTTATTCAAAACAGCGAGCAGAATTTTGTGGACGAGTTTGATATGATGCAGATATATGATCCTCCGTTGCTTGGAGTAGCAGGAGCATCTGATCAGCTCTGGGAAATAATGAAAGAACCAAATGTAGTTGGGCCAGATCATTTAACACCAAAAGAATGGTTATCCGAAGCAAATTCAGTTATTTCTTACTTTTTACCGTTTACAGAAGAGATTCGCAGTTCTAATCGGTTGGAAGGGCTACCATCTAAAGAATGGCTTTATGGGCGTTGTGAAGGGGAAATGTTTAATGATGCGGTACGACTTTTAATCATTGATGAAATAGAAGTAGTAGAGGGAAAGGCACTGGCTCCTGCTCTAGATAAACGTTTTACTATCAATAATTATATAAGTAATTGGTCAGAACGCCATGTTGCTTTCATTGCAGGGCTCGGGACGTTCAGTTTGAGTCATTCATTGATCACCAATTTTGGGACTGCAGGCCGTATTGGTAGTGTTATTGTGGATTTGGAACTTGAACCTAAACCACGTCTGTATCAAGAAGTAGAGGAGTATTGTTCTAAATGTGGCACATGCATTAACCGGTGTCCGCCTCGAGCAATAACTGAAAACAATAAAGATGAGGGATCTTGTTCTCATCATCTGGATAAAATTCTTGAATTAAATAAGTCAAGATATGGATGTGGTAAATGTCAAACTGCGGTTCCTTGTGAATATAGCAATCCTACAAAGCTAAATTTAATAACGAAGAAGTAACAAGAAATGGTATTCTTGCCACTATTCTATAAAATATGCAGGCAACACACCTTTATTAATTTGATAAGTATCCAATTGTTGAATGGAATGTTAATGATCTCACAACAAAAAAAGTAGGAATAACTAATAATGATTCCAAAAAAATTTAAATAAATTTAATCTTGAGTTAGTAAAATAATACTAATATTGTTTATTTCCTATAAATTTGTCTGGTTAAAAAAACGGTTAATTGGAAGCATTATGTTTTGGATATATTGTTGCACTGGTTTTGGCGTATTTTGGAATTATATACCATTTTAGACATTCCTATAAACCATTTTACAACTGTTTATGGAATATTATAATATGGTGGGGCTAGTATTTAGCTGGTATAATCTGGGCAGAAGCTTTATCAACATTTTTCATAATATATTTAAAAGTAAATTTCTATAATTTTCACAAGAGAAGGATTTGACGTTTATAAATAATTTAATTTACAATGGATATTTATCTCAAATTTAGGGAAGGTTTTAAATGGCAAAAAAAGGACCATTAGGATTATTAGCTGTAATCTCCATTGGTATTGGTGGAATGGTGGGCGGAGGTATTTTTGCAGTCTTGGGATTGGCTGTACAGCTTTCAGGAGGAGGAACATATATTGCTTTTGCTTTAGCAGGTATTGTAGCTTTAATTACTTCTTATTCCTATGCAAAATTATCTGTAACTTACCCAAGCCAGGGAGGAACAGTTGAATTTCTTGATCAAGCTTTTGGCCCAGGACTAATTACCGGAGGGTTAAATGTATTGCTTTTTTTAAGTTATATCGTAATGATATCATTGTATGCATTTGCCTTTGGAAGTTACCTATCAAGCTTTTTCCCAGTAGATTCTCAGGCTTTATGGAGACATATTGGAATCACAAGTATTATCATTTTAATGACTGGGCTAAATGTGTTAGGAGCTCGAACTGTTGGAAAAGCTGAAGAATGGATTGTAGCCTTTAAAATTTCTATTTTAATGCTTTTCATATTAGTTGGAATTTGGAGCGTAAATACTGGTCAATTACAACCATCTACTTGGGCTCCCTTTATTTCGCTTGTTGCAGGGGGAATGATAATTTTTGTTGCTTATGAAGGATTTGAACTTATAGCAAATTCAGCAGAAGATGTGAAAAATCCTTCAATAACACTTCCAAGAGCTTATTATTATACGGTCATATTTGTAATAGCATTATACGTTCTCGTATCAATTGTTACTGTTGGAAATCTACCATTAAATCAAATTGTTGCTGCAAAAGATTATGCTCTTGCTGCTGCTGCAAAGCCATTTCTTGGAGTTTTTGGATTTACTCTGATTGCAATTGCAGCACTTCTTTCAACTGGTTCTGCCATCAACGCCACTCTTTATGGGACTGCAAGAGTTAGTTATATTGTTGCAAAAGATGGAGAATTACCTGTTATTCTTGAAAAAGATATTTGGAATCGCCCTATCGGAGGATTACTTCTTACAGCCGGCCTTACATTAATAATTGCTAATATTTTTGATATATCTGGCCTTGCTACTATGGGGAGTGCTGGTTTTTTAATTATTTTCGCTGCAGTGAACGCATCTAACTGGAAAATACATAAACTAACTTCAAGTAAAAGATGGATCCCATTTTTGGGCATTGTTACGTGTTTATCTGCCCTTTTTGCATTGGTTTGGCAAACAATAGTTACATCTCCATTTAATATTTTAATACTAATAATGCTGGTAGGATTATCTTTCGCTATTGAAAGAACTTATAGGGAATTTACAGGAAGAAAAATTAAATCTATAATAAAACCAACAGAATTAATGAAAGCTAGAAAGAAAATTCAATCGGAAATTAAAGATAGAACATTTGATGATAACTACAAAATTTAAAAAACATAATATTTAACTAAAAAATAATAATTAGTTATTTATGAATTTTTTTTGAGCAAGATCTCAAATACAAAATTGACAATATAAAAAAATAAACTCTTGAATGTAATTGAATATTGGCGGATAAAACTGAACTATATGCTAGGTTATTACACAGAACACGCCTTTATAATTTCATGCAAATATCTTCATATATCATTTGTTTTGATACAAAATGATAATTATTTACTTCAAAAGTGAGATATAAAAATAATATGGGTTCATTTACTCCCTTTTTAAAGGTGGTGACTCATCTATATTAAAAAATTCCTGTAACAATTAGTGTTTATTAATAAATTATTAACATAAGAGGTTTTTAAATGTCTAATGAAAATCAGCCTAACATAGGAGAGGACTATATCCGTTTTCACAAAGTTATGACTCGTGGCCTTGCAGTGTCCCTTCAGAATATTAATGAGTTTTTGCAGATTGGAGCACTAGAAAAATTAAATCGTGAAGGTTTCATTAAATATGTTCAGAGTTTTTCATCAGTCTTACATGGACATCATCAGGCTGAAGATGAGAAGATATTTCCTTACTTCAAAGACAAATTACCTGAAGTACCATATGAACGATTAACATCAGAACATGAAATATTTAATGACGGATTGCAGGAAATAAACACTGGAATTGACCATTTAACGTCAGAAAACGACGAATTGGACTCACTAAAACTATTAAAATCAGGCTTCGATAAGATAGATCAGATATGGCATCCCCATATAAAGATTGAGAATACACAATTATATGAACGAATACGAAGTTTGAACATAGATTTGGAAGAGATGATCAGATTACAAAAAGAGGATAAAAAGTTCTTTCAAGAACACACTGGTCCTACATACTTGGTGATGCCCTTTGTATTATATAACTTATCTCCCGAAGATCGAGCAATATTAACTCAAGGATCTCCAGAGATTGTAGCAAAACAACTCTTATCCATTGATTGGAAAGATAAATGGACACCAATGCAACCATTCTTACTTAAATAATGTATATGGCCCCGCATCCTTAAGATCGTAATGATATGACAATTGCAATGAGTATCAGGCAAAATAATATATAAAAGTAAATAGTTTATATTTTTTGGCTATTTATAGACATTATTTTAAATTAAAACTAATCATATATCTTTTAAATCATATTCAGAATATTTTGTTAAACGCTTATATGTATATATTGATGCGATCCACTCTATTAATGGATTGTTTGCTTGTTTGATTGACAGCTTAATTATTCTTTAAATACTTGAAAAAGAAATCAAAATGCTTAAGTTGTACTTCACATCATATCAATTTTTTAGCAAAATTATATTTGATTGTTCAGGAAAATTAACAAATATTATAAATAATAAAAAAGTTCATTATTAAAAATGTAAATTTGTATATAGACCCTCCACCCATTATAATAATATAGCAGGGAAAACTCACTTCATAATTATTATTTTTACCAAAAAGTATATCGCTTATTTTTTTGTGAAAAAAAGCAATATATCCCTGCTTGTCTCCGATTAAAAAAACTTTCAAGTATAACTTTATTTTTCAATCAAATCAAACAAAATTATCCTTAATTCCAATGAGTACATATCCAGTCTATAAAAATACTTACAAGTCTAATTATTCTCACAAATAAATTATCAATAGAATTAGAGGAGTGATGATAAAAATGAGTAATTTAATTCACAAAACTGATGGTGGATTCATGAAAAAACAGGATAAAGGAGTCAAATGCCAACAATGTGGTTACTTTATAAAACAAAATAAAATCACATCCGCATATCTAAATGGAAAAATATCATTACCATTCATTACAGGACCTGCAAAAATGACAATGTAAAGAAATTAGGAATTAAGAGTAATTCTTCTTCATAATTATTAAAACAGATAGGAGTGTTTTATAAATGGATGATAAAAAAACCACTGAACTTATGGCTAAATGTGAAGCAATGAAGGATGATCCGACTTTAATGAAAGAATGTAAAGATATGTTGGAAACTATGGTAGAGAAAAGGGTTGAAATGGAAGATGAATCTGGTCAGACTTATACAAATATGGTGGAAAATATTTCTGCAGAAGATGTTCCAAATATTTTAGTAATGGCACTTAAAATAGCAAGAAATGATAAAATAAAGGATCCTGAAATAAAAAATGCTGCAGAAAGACTTATAAGAACATTAGAACCATTATAAATTTTTTTATAGATGAAGAGGGCTGAAAAGTATGCTAATCAATCCAGTTGTCCAAGAAATGTTAATGGATATTACCAATAATGAAAAAGGCAGTATTTCAATTATTGAGTGTATATTAAATGGTAAAACATTTGACTTAGAAATTGCTGAAGAAACCGATATAAAGCTAAATACCGTTAGAAAAGTTTTATATAAATTAAATGATGCAGGGATTGCTACATATAAGAAAAGTCAGGATCCTGAGACTAAATGGTTCATTTATAGTTGGAAATTTGAGCAAGATAATGTATTCGATATGATAACCAAAAAATATGAAAAGTTATCTGAAGAAATTGAAAAATCCATTGAATACGAAGAAGCAAACATGTTTTTCGCATGTAAATCTAATGGCCACAGATACAAATTTGAAAAAGCATCTGAACACAATTTCTCATGTCCAAAATGTGGAGAATCACTAGAGCATTACGATAACTCCTCCAATATAAGAGAACTATTAAAAGAAAAAGCAGATGTAGTATTCCTTGCAAAATCAAATGGAAAATAATTAGTGTAGCCATTCTTCTGGAACATAAAATAGGACAAAAGGGAATAAATAAATCTCTTAAAATTAACAAAAAGATAAAATATTTCTATATGTCATGTTTCATTATTTGCAAATAATATAAATTATTATTTTTTTCCTAATTATACAAATATGACCTAATTTATTTCTGTGAACTGGAGAATATATTACAAAATGAGTTCAAAACAAAAATATACTAAATGTTTTGTTACGTCTGAAGATGGTACTATCGTTGGTTACAGGCAAATGGGCAGTGGTCCCGGCATTATTCTTCTTCACGGAGGTGTGAATGCATCTCAAAATCTTATGAAAATGGGCAAATTACTCTCTGATGAATTCACCGTCTATATTCCTGACAGACGGGGCCGTGGCATGAGCGGCCCATTTGGGAGTGATTACAGTATCGAAAAGGAAGATCAGGATTTAAACATCCTGTTAAATAAAACAGGAGCGCATTATGTATTTGGAACTGCAGATGGAGCATTATTTGCATTGCATGCTGCAATTTCTTTACCTTCGATCCATAAGGTCATAGCCTACGAACCTCTTATCTTCGCAGGACAGCCCGGACTTGATGAATTTAAAGTCACTATAAAGCATTTAGACAAAAATATAGCCGATAATAATATTGCAAAAGCTACTGTGGAGATTACAAAAGATTCTGCTGCCCCCGTCAGAGCCATCCCCGATCTTGTACTAGTACCTCTTGTTAAACTTATACTCTGGATCAACCAAAGAAACGTTAAAGGCGATGAAGTACCCTACCAGGATCTTATCCCGGTATTGGGTCCGGAGTTACATGTTGTTGAAAAAACCGAAGGAACCATTGATGAATACAAGGCTATATCTGCAAAGGTTCTGCTACTTGAGGGAAGCAAAACCCAGTCTTTATTAAAAGACAGCATGACCCAACTCTATAATGTATTACCATGTTCTGATCTCGTTGAACTTAAATGCCTTAACCATGACTCAGCACAGGACTATGGAAAACCTGAACCAATTGCAAATGAGATAAAACGATTTTTAAAGGGAAAATAGTATTTATTATTTTGAAATATTTATTCAAATTATTTTTTTAATTAAGATTTAGTTTATTTTTATAATTTTTTAATTAAACAAGCAAAATAATATTAAAGTCAATAATTTTTACTTATTTAGAATATTAGAAAATGTTCTTGGAATTAAATAAATTTAATTAAAAGATAAGTCCATATAATATCTATCGTATTTTCAGTTTGAGAATTCAATTTTGGTGTATTATAATGGTCAGAGATGATAATAACATTAAATTTGCCGATGAAGAACAGAATAAACCCCCATCGGAACGAGTACCACAATTTGCTGAAGATTTAGAAATTTCAAGCGAGGATACAAGAACAACTGAAGTTTTGCACGAAATTCAGAAACGTCCATGGCTAAATTTGGCGTTACGTTACGTTAGTGCAATTCTCGTGGTGATATTGGCATTCTGGCTATACTCGGCACTAACAGCATTGTTTGGTCCTGGACTACCAACGTACATCTTGTTTTATCCGGCAATCATAATAGTGGCTCTGATAGCTGGCTTAGGGCCTGGTTTACTTGCAACAATTGTTTCAGTGATGATGGCAATAATCTGGATTATACCATCTTCGGGACAATTTACATTAAGAACACCAATAGAAGAGATCGGGGTTGTACTTTTTACGAGTATTGGAATAATGATAAGTAGCGTGTCAGAACTTTATCGTAGAAACCGAAACAAAGCAGCTGCATATGATAAGGAAAAAGCCCTTCGTGAAACACGACGTGAGAAGGAATTTTTAGCCGATATACTCGAACACGCATCCCAACCTTTTGCTGTAGGTTACCCCGATGGAAGACTTGGATTACACAACCAAGCCTTTGAACAACTCACTGGCTATACAACAGAAGAACTTCATACCATTGATTGGTCAACTACCCTCACACCCATAGAGTGGAGGGAAATGGAAAAGAAAAGATTAGATGAACTTAATCGCACAGGCCAGCCAGTCCTTTATGAAAAGGAATATATTCGAAAGGATGGTTCGCGAGTACCAATAGAGCTACTGGTCAACTTGGTCTTAGATCTGAAGGGAAATCCTGAATATTATTATTCATTTATCACAGATATAACTGAGCGTAAACAGATTGAAACAGCTTTAAAAAAGAGTGAACAAATCCTTGCTGAAGCACAACATATAGCTCATATTGGAAGTTGGGAGTGGAATCTCAAAACTGGTGATATAAACTGGTCTAATGAATTATATTCAATATATAGGGTAGATCCAAATACTTTCACCCCTGCTCTAAGTTCATTTGCAGATTATATGCATCCAGATGATGAGGAATACGTAAACCAACGTGTTCAATTATTATCTAAAGGTAAATCTCAAAACTTTGATTTTAGAATAATTTTAGATGATGGTTCAATACGAGTATTAAATACATTAGCTGAAGTTGCAGAATTTGATAAAAATGGAAAACCCGGCATAATAGTGGGAATTAATCAGGACATAACCGAGCGAAAAGAGATAGAATTAAAATTGAATGAGAACATAAAAAAATTGGCTCAATCAAATAAAGAGTTAGAACAGTTTGCCTATATAACATCTCATGATTTGAGAGAACCATTAAGGATGATAACAAGCTTTTTACAGTTGTTAGAAAGGAGATATCATGATCAGTTAGATCAAGATGCAAATGAGTTTATTGGATTTGCAGTTGACGGAGCTAAACGTTTGGATGTCATGACAAACGATCTTCTACAATATTCAAAAATATCAAGTCAAAAAAAGGAAATCATACCTGTAAATTTTGAACATGTATTAAAACATGCTTTAGAAAACTTGAAAGTACAAATAGAAGAAAGTAATGCCATTATAACCCATGATCCATTGCCTACAATCAATGGAGATAAGCAGTTAAAGGTTCAACTGTTCCAAAACATTATCGGAAATGCCATTAAATACCGCAGTGAAAAACCTCCAAAAATTCATATATCTGCAACCAAAGAAAAAAACCAATATCTCTTTAGTATTAAAGATAATGGAATCGGAATGTCGTCTAAACACTTGGAAAAGATATTCACCATATTTCAACGACTTCACACCCAAGAAGATTATGAAGGAACGGGAATAGGACTTGCAATTGCCCAGAAAATTGTGCATCAACAAGGCGGACAAATTTGGGTTGAATCAGAACCAGGAAAAGGTTCAACATTCTATTTCACCATAATCATTAAAGAATGAATTTAGAAATGTTAAGAATGAATAACTGGAAAACAATTTTTTTGGATTTATTATTACACTGGTATTGACATATCTTGAATCTACAAAAACGGAGGACTTGAGGCATACCTGGATTGTATATACCCTTGCAGCACATCCAATCAACTGATTTGAAAACTCAATTAAAAAATTGGAAATGTTTAATCTATTTAATACGTTTAAATTCAGATGTTGTACCCGCAGGTACAGTGCTGTAATTTTGGAGGTATATAGTTAATTGTTGAGATTTGCATTTATAGATATTAGTAAAGCCAAACTGATTGCTATGAACTTGATCATTGAATGTATCATTATTCCAATAACTTAATTTGTAAGGCTGTTTGTTTTTACCATAATAACCATACAAAGAGTTCTTTTTAGTGATTATTTTGATATTTCCATAAAATGGATTATAATAAGTCCCAGTATACGTGATTAGAGCTTTTGGTTTTATAATTGAGGGGTTAGGATCAGGGATATTTTTGGGTTTATTTAATTCTTTAAATAGTGGCCATGGGTTGGTGTTATATTTGCCATTTAATAAATCATTAAATTTCTTTCCAATACTATCTCTATAAGCTTGTCCATATTGTCCTGCATTAACCATAATAACTATGCCTAATTTTTTTGATGGGAAAACTTCCACAAAAGTTTTTGAATAAGTGGTGTCGCCACCATGGTATATCCTGACTTTGTATGGATTACTATTGATCGCCCTTTCCCATCCTAAACAATATAATTCATCGCTAGAGTGGGTCATTATTTGTCCTCTTCTTGTCTCATCTAAATTCTTTTTTGAAACAATTCGAATTCCATTATAAATTCCAGTATCTGCTATTTGGAATTTAAGCCAGTTGACCATATTGTTAACAGAACAGCCCATACTTCCCGCAGGACCAATACCATCAAGATTTGATACATGACATGGAATTATTGACCCATTACCCACATATAATATTAAACTTTTTCCAAAGTATAGCCATTAGTATATTTCAATTATTATTCTTTATCAAACTTCACCGTGAATAAATTTTAAGATGAATATCGTTTAAACAACCTACAAACAGCGAGAGAGATCCAATATGGTAAATCTTTATCACTTCCACGTGTGATCTTTAGATTAAAATTTCCATTTTCATTCTGTTTATTTTTTAGAAATTCTAATCCTCCTTTAATTTTTGGATTTTGGGTGTTAAAACCCAGGAAATAGAGAGGATCAAGTGCAGATATGATATCTGTATATAAGAAAGGGAAGGATACTCTTTCCCAGAAATTTTTACTTTTTCTATCTGGATATTTATCGTTGGTAAAAAAGCAAGAAATTAGCAGTTGACCTGCTTTTTTAGCATGATCAGATTTTCGATACTTTGAATGGGCTGCAAATGCTCGAAGTACCATTGCAGTAACTAGATGGGAGAATGGTTTAGATTTATCTGGCTGTATAAGTTCCTTATTATTAAAGGCATCTCCTATATTAAATCCCATTGTTCTAAATGGTAAAGCCCAACCCCCATCATTTTGTCTAATGGATAATAACCAATCAAATCCTTTTAATATGCGGGGATCGTTATTGTATCCTGCTTTGATTAAAAGTTCCATTATAGCGGGAGAGTAGGTTGTGGAATACTGGTTGGCGTAAATTCCTCGAAAATCCCCTTCTTCGCTTTGGGACTTGAAAATATATTCTGCAGCTTTTTGGATTGATTTGTGCTCTTTATTAAATCCATATTTTTCAACTAGTTCTCCTAAAATCAGATAAGTTTGATATTGGTTGTAATCAACATGATCCATCTGATTTGGGCCAGTAGGATATTTCCATGAACCATTATCTTCCTGTTTTTTGAGGATTTTATTTGCTTGGGGCAATTCCCACAACATTTCAATAGATTCAACCTTTTTACCTAGAAGATCCCGCAAAGTAAAATATTTGATGGCTTCATTTCCTAAAGATAGGAGATTAGATACTGGATTAACTTTCAATTCTTCATGCCAAACACTCATTTGATCATCTCAAAGTATTCTTATAATTTCTTGAAATAGATATATATCCGAACATGCTAAATGTCTCTAGTCACTAATTACATTTATAATGGTACTATTTGGATCCAAATAGTGATACAGCTTTGAAATAGACAATCTAAAGCAATTTGCCTTAATTAACCATTTTTATATAATGAATATGATAATAATATTATATTAAATCACAATAAATTTATATTTTAACGATGTCTCTGCAAAATATTGAAGAAATTATATAAAAATATTTAATATGATTCATTTGAATAGACGCAGTCAGAATATAGCATGTAAAATATATTCAAGAGAGTTAACATGGGATTGGATACCATGAAAAAGTTCAAAAATTTAATGTAGGAAGTAATACAGATATAAAGATTAGAAAAACCTTTGTAAACTAAAATAATAATTTTTTAGAGGTAAACTATCATGGTAGCAATTCCCCAAATTCCGCCAATCTCACAAAAAATGTTTTATATAATCATAGCAATCATAATTATAATTGGATTAATATTTGCACTCCTACAATTTAGACGCATCAGAAAAGCACAGAAAAATGTGGATTCATTGACAAAGGAGACAACTCAAAGGAAAATAGATCTTGTAAGAAGAGATCTTAAATCGCATGGAATAAAGAGTGATCTGGTGTTGCCACCGGAATTTCCAGGGTCAACAACAGAAAACAAATCCACTATATCTGATATGGGAGGATCCTATAATTACGATATAAGGGAGAAGATAAGGGATTTTGAATCAACAACAGGATTTAAAAAAATCCAAAAATCACTCGGTGCAATAGAGAATAGGGAAAGGCAATTCGAGAGGAAAGAAGATAAATTTGAAATGGATGAACAGGAATTTAAACGGAGAATAAGTAAATTTGATAGAGATAAATGATTATAAAGCTCATATTAATTCATTATTAAATTCATTATTTAAATTCCAGTAAATTTTGAATAAATTATAGTAGGGGTTGGTTTGTAATGGTTGAAAAATCTTCTGGTGCTGAAAAATCCACGGGTATAGGTGACAAAGTACGTACAACAATTTCTGGTGCAACTGATAGTAGTATGATAAACAATGTCAGTGAAAAGGTATCTGGTGTAGGTGAAAAACTAAAAGGCACGGTTAAAGGTGTTCCAAAATCCACAGACACACTTTCAAATAAAATAGATCTGTTTTTAAACGATAAAAGTGACCAGCTAATAAAAGACTGGGAACTAGCAACCAAAGAAGATATTATAGACATTGAAAAGAGGTACTCAAAAATATCACGCGATATGGGCGAACTCGACAGTAGATTCAATGAATATAGAGGATTTACCGACAAAAAACTCAAAAAAATCGAGGACCGACTAGACAAACTGGAAAACAATGAATAATATAAATATTTATCAAAACAAATTTCTTCTAATCAAACCAGATTCGCAAACTTGTCCATCAGATGTTTGTACGTTTTAATATTCTACTTTTTTACAAACAATCAATATATTTTGTATTGATAAAAAAATAAATGGATTGGAGAGGTTTTTAAATTTCTACCATTACTTCGTTTCTCCTGAAAAATCCTGGAACTACAGGATTATTATATTGGGCTACAATATAGTTTGATTTTGGTTTAATGCCTTCCTTTTCCATCCATCCTTTGAGTTCTTCCATTTCTTTATGGGCGAGTTTATGATTAACACGACCACGGAACCTAAGCACAACCATTTTCTGGTTTCTAATTTCTTTAAAGATTATTCTATTATCTTCTGGCTCTGGCAGAGTGTCTAAAGTGTACTTGGATGGCATGGTAAAAGAAATTCGATATGTATGCTTTCCACTGTCTTCTTCAGTTACTGGAACGACCATTTCAATCTTCTCTGGTTCATCAACAACTTCTTCACTTACAGGGGCAGTCATTTCAATTTTCTCAGAATGCATAGCTTCTTCTGTAACAGGGATTGTCATTGGTATTTTTTCTGAAACCGATATGTTTTCCCCGGAAACTGGAGCAGTCATAGGGATATTAGAACGCTTTTTATTTCCTCCAAATATATAGTTTGCCAGAATTCGGAAGCCCAATCCAATTGCTTGATCATAATCAGATTCAACATCTACTTGGGCCAGAATATAACCCGGATATACTCTGATTTCAATATCTTCATCCTTTTTCTCAACAGAGTACTTAGGTGTTTCAGTCATCAAATCCCCCCTAAACTTCTAAAAATATTTAATATCAAATATTCATCCCTACGTAGAATATAATATTTATTTTTGTTCTGCTTCCTTCTTTAATTCCTTATTCATCAATTCAAAGCCAGTTTTGGTGTCCTTTAGTAATCCTGATATAAATGGTACCAACAATCCTCTGAATGTTTCTTTTTGAACGAACAGAACATTCTCATTATCCAATTTCTTAATACTTAAATTGTGTTCTCCATCTACCAATTTGGGGAGGTAAAATTTTCCAATCCATCTAATTTCTTTTTCAGGTTCATATTTCAATAATTTAGGTTTAAATTTCATTGCATTTGAATTTGGAGGTTTAATCTGCACATAAATTTGAGAACCTACCTTGAGATTACCTAAAATTTCTTTAATAAAAGGATTCCACCTTCTAAAATCATCAAAATCAGTGAGTATATTCCACACTGTAGAGGGAGATGCATTGATCTGAATTTCAGTATAGATTTCCTTCATAACTTTATATATCTATTTGATCACACAAAAAATTTCCTAAAAAAGTATAAAAATTTCTAAAATAAACATTTGTAGGTAGAATTTCCGGTTAAATTTTCATCTTTTTTATCTTATATTTTCAAAAATCCATTTAACAAGTGTATCTATCACATCTTTATGAACATGGCCCTCAACAGCATATTCCTGTGGTGTTGATTTACCTTCTCCTTTAATAAATAAATGATTCAGCTTTGGGAAAACCTTAAAAGATGCGTTTGTATTCTTATCTAAAGCCTTTTTCCATCCTTCAAAATCTACTGCTGCTAAAACCTGATAGTCACGTTCACCCTGAAGAATTAGTAGGGGTATTTTTAAATCTTTAACAATATCTACAGGATTATTATCGTGTAAATCCTTCCAATAAACCATTGGAATTCCTAAAGGCATATCCTGTCGAGACATCGTATCAACTAATTCAGGATCCTTCAGTTTAACAACATTTACCTTCAAAGTTTCAAGCTCTTGTTTCTGTTCCTCTGTAATGCTTCCTGTTAAATTGTAAAGATAAGTTAACTGGTCCAAAATAGTTTCTTCAAGGGAACGGGTTATCCCTGCCATCATAACCGCCCCTGAAAGATCCTGGTCAATTGCAATACGGGGCATAACAGTTGCTCCTAAACTGTGTCCCATAACAAAGATATTTTTCGGGTCAATGGATTTAATGTTGTGCATTAAACGAACTGCTTCCTGCGCATCGTCTATAACCTCTTCTTTTACAGTTATTTCATCAATATCTTGGGCTGTGAATTCTTTGGCATATTTAAAAGTTCTTTTATCGTATCTTAAAACTGCAACACCTTGTGAGGCTAAGCCCCATGCAAGATCACGGAAAGGTTTGTTGGGTCCAATTGTTTCATCCATATCATTGGGTCCGGACCCATGCACCAGTATCACACAGGGAAAAGGACCGGAACCTTCAGGTAAAGTCAATGTACCTGGTAAAGCCCACTTCCCCTCACCCACAGTAACATCTAACTCATGAAATAGGGATTTATCAACATATTCTGGAGTATGGTATGGCATATTTACTGGTATGAAAAATAAACCGCTTATTTGTTCTTTTTCATTAAATACTATCTGTACATCAACATTAAACCTCTGAAACTGACATTTGATAACAATTATCCTGTGATGGTCCTTTTCAGTAAATTTAGATGGCAATATCTGCATTAGACTACCAGCTTCAATAACAATTTTCTCCCATGATTCTTTTAATTTATCTTCGCTCAAAGATTCCATCTGGCTGTCAAATCTACTTCTGACTCCTGCAAAATCTGCTGTTAAAAGTTGTCCAACCACAGTTTGACCAATGGCTTTTAAATTATCATTTGATGAAGAACTCATTAATTTTTCCACCTTATAAATTGTTTAAAACATATTAATATCTGCAAAATAATCTTTTTTTTTAATATAAATTTAGTTTGCAATTTTATTAAATTTATCCAAAAAAAATAAAAAAGGAATATTTTAAGCATTAATATTTGAGTTTCCAAATATCAGATCTCAACAGTATCAAAGCAAATATTGCTAAAAATACTGAACCATAGATCCCTGTTCCGAATGCAAAAATAGGATTGATCGATGTTGCAATGAAGTAGTTGGCCGTTGGATATATTGTATCTGGAACTAGGTGCAGTAATACTGCTATCCAGATGCTTTCTGTTTTTAAAACAGCGTAACTTAGAATAATTCCCATTAAAATGGTGTTAATGACCATTAATAATATTCCAAGCACGGATTGTCCGGGATAAATTACTCCCATCATGATGAGTGGAATGTGCCATAAACCCCATATAATTCCAAGTATTAGAACTCCTTTGTAACTGCCTAAAAGCGGGAATAGCCTGTCTTGGAGATATGCTCTCCACCCATATTCTTCTCCAAAGTAGTTGGGCCAGAGTACGAAGATCGACAATATTAAGCTGGGAATTAAAGTGGTTAAGAAAATGTACAGGTTATATTCTTTGCCAGGAATGCCCAATCCAGTAATATAATTAAAAAGATAGGTTAAAAGGATTACAGCTGAAAGAAGTAAGGGTATAATCAGGTAATAAATTAAATTTTTTCCAAAGTACAATCTTGAGTCTTTAAGGTTATTTCTCCATTTCTTTTTAAGGTTTAAAATGATCACAGTTATAATTCCAATAACAGCTACACTCATAGAAACCAGAGGTATTTCCGTTGTGTTGGTTGGGTGCAGTGAAACAAGAGGCAAACCAATAGTACCTATAAATGGTTTACCATAGCTTTCGAGGAGAAAAACAAGCACGTAGATCAGGAAGATGGAAAATATAATTTTAGTCTCATTGGTCAGTGCCTTAGATTTGAAGAAGGATAAACAGAATATGGCTGAAATAGCAGGTATGAACATATACACCTGAAGCGAACTAAACCATAATTTAGAAACTGGACTTGAAAAAGGTCCTAAAATCAAATAAACAGCTAAAGAAAAGATGAAAGTGGCGGTAAATGTTAAAATCAAAAAAGTAAATAATTCCTTTTTAAGCTGACTTTTTTCTATAGTATTGGTCAATAGTATATCCCACCTTTACTGATCTATGGTGGAATATGGATATATATAAATTTTTATAGTCACTCCACAGCTGCTTGTAATAATTCCATCATCTGTTGTGAAATTATAGAAAGAAAACTCTCCCTATAAAAAAAATTAAAATCGGTGATAAAATGTACGGTGGAATGAAAAGAGGACATAGGCATAGTGAAATGAAGAAGGGAATGATGAAAAAGATGTTCATGAATGAAATGTTCATGAATGAAGTAAAGGAACATCTTTCAGACGAAGATAAGAAGAAACTTCTAGCTGCAAAACTGGATATGAAAATATCAATGGGCAGAACAAAAATCTGAACTCATGAAAGAAAAGAAGAAAATTCTAGCAGCAAAATTTGATATGAAAACATCAATGGCAGACCAGAAAATTGAATTACTAAAAATGGCAAGGGATATGCTAAAAAAATAATTCAAAAAAATCTTTCCATATCCGAGCTAACAATATATATTTATTGGCTTTTTACTTTTTTAGACATTTTCCTCCACCTAATCAAATCTTAATTATCCTTCATAGCAGCACTTATCATAAATTATTGCCAAAGAATCCTACTATTCACTTATTCTGATTAATTTGAAATACACTAATTTTTGACATATTTTAGAAATAATTTTTATACAATGGATATCTAATACTAAATAAGGTGAATTTTATGGACGAGGAAAGATTAAACAAAATGGCAGATGATCTGTATCTGTTTTTTCCATTGTTTAGAAAAAAGCTTTTTAAACATAAAAAAAGGCCAGATAAAAATAAAATGCCACATTCATATTACCATATACTAAAGGTTCTTAGCAAACGCGGTGAACTGCCAATGTCTGAAATTGGAAGGCGAGTTTACATATCCAAGTCTAATATGACTTCATTAATAGATAAATTAGTTGAAAATGGACTGGCTGAACGTTTACCCGATGAAAATGATCGAAGAGTTATCAACATAGCCATAACAGATAAAGGAAGGAATCTAGTTGGGAAATGGCGAAGGCATTCAAATAATGACCTTAAAACGAAATTATCTACATTATCAGATGAGGACCAGGAAACCTTCTATGAATCAATTGAAAACATTCAAACCATCCTCAACAAGATAGATAATAATTAAAAAGTCTACAGTTTTTATAAGATATCTTCTTATTATACAAATATCTCAACTATTTCCAAAAAAACACACTGATATTGGGTTAAATTAATTAAAAGTTAGGCCCAATTTAATATAAGTGAAAAAATGGAAGATATAAAAGAAGTTAAATCGGTTCATTTAATATCGTTTACATTAATAGCATCTTCAACTGCTGCAATTTTAGCATTTATTTATGCAGTAATAATCTTATTCATATCTGGAATATTAGTGGTATTTATACCTCAAGTTGCAGGATTTAAAGATGTGATATCAGGTTTAGGTGTGGCATCTCTCATTATCTTGCCTATAGGTGCATATTTTCTTATTATGGCTGTAAGTTTATTTACAGCCCTTCTGTATAATGGTCTGGCCCAGAGAATATCAGGTTTCAAGGTGGGATTGGAGGGTAATGAAATAATTCACATTCCCAAAAAAATATTTGCTCTGTTAATTGCAACTATTGAGGGCATATGGGCATTTATACTGGGATTATTCCTTGCAGCTGCAGTTGTACCATTTACAGATATAATAAACAATTTAATTCAATATTTTATCAACACAATTCCCGACGCAGCAAATATTGCTGGAGTTTTACCCCTAAGCATAAGAGCCGATGGATTGTCACTTGCAGCAATGTTAATAATTGGATTTCCTGTAATTGTGTTTTTATTCGGATTTGTAAGCAGTGTATTATTTGCAGTATTCTACAACCAAATAGCTTCAAAGATCATTAAAATGGAGTTAGAATTTGAAAAGATATCAGGCACTCTCCACGAACTAAAATCATTACCAGTTGTAGCTACAGCAGCACCTGTTTCAGGTGCAGTTTTCGGTGCATTTGGAGTTATCATGGGATTCATAAGCCTTTTATCCCTGGCATTAACTAGAAATCCAAGTGTAACAAATTTAACAAACGATATTCTAATCATTGTAATGAATGGTTTGTTCTATTTTATTGGTTACTTCCTGATATTTGCATTAATTGCTGTAATTTATAATTTCCTGGCCCCCCGAATTGGGGGAATCAGATTAAACCTTGAATAATAAATTAGTATTTTTTTTTATCACCTATCCCAGAACAACAAAATCAATATAACTGGGACAATGCATACCAAGATCCGAGGATAATTGAACTTGCTGAATCAATAACAGAAGATAAAGAAACATCATGGGATAAATGCCCGGCAATTTTCTGTTATGTCCAAACAAATTATAAATGGCACGATCATGACAACACAGAATGTTCCCTTAACGAGGTAATGAACAATAAGACTGGTAACTGTTGTGAACTATCCCGACTCGAGATAGCCATGGTAACAAGCCTGGACATCGATGTTGAACAAGGTATAAACATTCAAATGATTACTTTATTATTCACATTTAACCCATGGGCACTTAGCAGCACAATTTAAGATAGATGATAACTGGGTAGATGCCGATGCAAGTACTGATGGTATCATATTTGGACAGGAAAACTCCATATACAGAGAAGATGGTGTGGTAGCATACTATGATGAACTACCATTTTAAACATACCAAACAAGAATGTTTAATAATTCTCTAACTTCAAAATTCTATCAATTTTTTTTTAAAAAATTTCATTTAGAACATCAAACATATAATAACATACATAAAAAAAAATCTTAAAAGGAAAAATACCATGAAAGTAAAAGAAGAAATTATTGGCAAAGAAGTTGTGGATATTTCAGGTAATGTAATTGGCCGTGTAAAAGATCTGGATGTAAACTTTGAAAACCAAACATTGGAATCCTTTGTTGTTGGTGACGGGGGAATCTTTGACAACCTTGGAAGTTCAAAGGGTGAAATAATAATTCCATACCATAAGATCAAAATAATAGGGGATAAAGTACTCCTTAACAACGAAATCCACAAACAATAAAACAATATCCAAGAAGATATAAAACAGAAATTTTACTGGAGTATTGAATAAAACATTCCTTAATCTTATTTTTTTACTAAGAATTTTAAAAAAAATTGAGAAATATGGCTTAAAACTCCTATCAATGTATGGGAACAGTATGATCCCTCTAACAAATCATCAATCTTCTATAAGAATCTAGCAACTGGGGCAGGTGGTAAAGTATTCCAATCGTCATTAAATCAGAGTGAACCTAAAATCTCAGGTACTAGAATAGTCTGGATGCAGAACATTGCACCAGAATACAATGCTATTTATGAGAGAAATCTTGCAACAACTTTTAAAGGTAAAATATATGCATCGGCATATGATCAGGAATCCCCTAGTATTTCCGGAACCAATGTTGTATGGGAACAGACACTTTCATCGGGTCAACCACTAATCTGCATGAAAAATCTTTTAACTGGACATGTTGGTAAACTAGTAGCAACAAAAGACCTACAGATGTTTCCTAATATTTCCGGATCCAGGGTTGTGTGGACGCAGATAACTACTTCAGGTGTTGTAACTCTTAACTATAAAAATTTAGCAACAGGATTCACATCAAAACTTGCAAGTTCCACATCTACAATATTTATGGCTGCTATTGATTGTACAAGGGTATTATGGATGGCAATAGGGCATGATGAACCATATACTTCATCATTATACTATAAAAATCTTGCAAGCGGAAAAAGTAGTAAAATTGGAACACCAAATATGTCTATATCTCCAGATATTTCGGGTACAAAAATTATATGGAATGAGGTTGATTCATCTGACCATTATTCCATATACATGAAGGATCTAGTAACTGGTGTAACCAAGAAACTGAATAGTAAATTAATAATAATAGTTCTCCGGGATGTTAAATAATAAATGACTCATTCAGGTTTATATTTTTTTAAAATTAACAAGATAGATAAATAACTCAATCTATTAAATATTGTCTTTATCTTAATGTTGGAGAATACCCCCTGTGTGAGGGTGGGGATGAATCCAACCACTACATATAAATAATAATTTAACAATAATTAATATTATCGTATGCGATAACCAAGCATACTACACTTAATCTAATCAGTACCGTAGGAACTACGGAAATTAAAGCTTCTCTGAAAAAAACCACATTAGTGGATTTAATGAAGGAAGAAGCTCCTTCCGAAAGGGAGGGGTAGTTCACTAGATTGGAGTTTAATTCTTAGTCATGTGTTATTGGATTTACTTACACTGTTTGTTTTAACAGTTTTTGGCGATGTATTGTTGATTTTAGCAGTATTTGTATGTGTTGTGGTTTTAGTTTTATTCTTATCCGACTTTGTAGTATCCTGTACTTTGGTTGGTGTTGCAGATGCAGGAGTGTAAGTTGTGTTATTTGTGGCTAAATTCATTGCTATATCTGCGGGTTGTGCGCTTGGTAATAATGGAAGTAGTAAATATCCTCCAGTAACTCCTAACATAATAATTAAAACTACTGTCAATCCTACCAATTTAGTATTTACATTATTATTTAAATCCGATGTTCTGGATTTCCTCTGCTGTTCAGGCAATTTAGCAAGCATTTATAATTCACCTATCCTCCAATAATTAATATCAAATAATTCAATAATATTAATTTTTATAATTCCTGCAAATTAAACCACCTTAATGCATCCTAATACAATTTAGATCAGTATAATTAATAAATTTTGTTGTCCAGATCAACAACTTCCATTATAAATAGGAAAAATTTAAAAAAATATTAATTACAAACTTAATTTTACAGATTCAATATCAATAAAATAGATTCGGTTGGTTAATGAATAAATCATAATTATTTCACCACAGATCAAAAACTTTATAAATCATGAAACAATAGTATTTTTAACTTTCAGAATATACAGAAAGTTCTGAAACTTAAAATAGTTTAGGTGGATAAAAAAAATGAACCAAACAATAGAAACAATAAAAAATAGAAGAAGTGTAAGACAATACCTTCCAGACCAAATTAAAGACCAGGAACTTGAAGACATTCTTGAAGCAGCCATATACGCACCAACTGCTCATAATGACCAGCCATGGAAGTTTACCATAATCCAGAACAGAGAACTTATAGATGAAATTAACCAAGGTGCCAAGGAAGCAATGAAAGGGGTGGACATTGAATGGATATCCAAACTCGGGGCAATGGAAGGATTTAACATATTCCACGGAGCACCCACCGCGGTAATAATATCTGGAAAAAAAGATGCAATATCTCCAATGGTAGACTGTTCAGCTGCAATTGAAAATATGCTGCTTGCAGCAGAAAGCATGGATATTGGGTCCTGCTGGATTGGATTTGCCAAGTTCTACTTCCTAAACCCAGAATCCTATAAGAAATTCGATATACCAGATGACCATGAAGTCTACTACGGAGTTGCACTGGGCTACAAGGTACGGGAAAATTCAGAAGCACCAGAAAGAAACAGGAACGTGTTCCAGTACTTCAGATAATTATTCATATATTATCAAATAATTATCAAAAAAATTTATTTCAACTTTAAAATGCAAAAATTTGAAAATTGATTCAGGATAATAAAAAATGAAAAATGAAAATTCTCCAACACAGGAATTCAGAGAAATAGTCTACGAATCATGCAAAGCAATAGGATTAGATGATTTTCCATCCAGACTCATATCAGTTCTTCAAACTGAAAAAGAAGGTATATCATTAGGTGCACTTTCAGAAATTACAGGATACAGTCTTTCCAATCTCAGCACTACCATAAAAGGTATGGAAGAAAGGCAGATGGTTAAAAAGTTCAAGAAACCCAGATCCAGGAAGGTCTTTGTTGTGATGGACAAGGACATAACATCCTTCTTTATTGAACTTCAGAAAAAACGATACAAACAGAGCATAGAACCCTCCCTTAAACAGATCCCAGAAATAATCAAAAGATACGAGGGTAAAGAAGAATTTCAAGAAGAATTGACTATAATAAAGGATTACTATAAACAAACCCTTTTCATGTCAGAAGAAACAAAAAAGTTCATAAGAGCTCTTGAAAACCGTGAAGCATTAAAATAAAATGATAAGGCTTAAAAGCAAATTTAAGGAGTTTTGGATATAATGGAAGTTGCAGATGGAATTTATGAGTTCAGTGGAGTTTCAAACTTTTACATAGTTCTTGATAAGGAAATATTTGTTATTGATACAGGAATGCCTGGAAATGCAGATAAAATAATCAAATACCTTGAAAAGGAACTTCATCATGAACCTAAAGACATTAAAACAATAGTGATAACACATCACCACTTTGACCATACTGGAAGCCTGGATAAACTTAAAAAGATAACAGGAGCCAAGGTTGCAATAAATGGGGAGGATGCAGAATATTTGACCGATGAAAAATCTCAGGCAGGTTCTGCATTTATGGTACCTTTAATAAAGCTGTTAAATTTTATCTACAGGATCAAACCTGTGAAACCAGACATAATACTTGGAGAAGGAGACCATGTAGGGGATTATCAGGTGATTCACACCCCGGGACATACACCTGGAAGTATCTGTCTCTACAATCCCATAACTAAAGTGATCTTTACCGGTGATAATCTTCAATATGCCGATGGAAAAATTAAGGGACCAGGATCTAGATTAATACCAGAACCTGAACAATATAAAAAATCCATTGAAAAACTTGGTGAACTGGATATTGAAGTGATTTTAACTGGACATGGAAAGCCTGTCACATCAGATGCAAATAAAAAATTAGCAGAATATATAAAGAATTTATAAATGTAATAGAATTTTTTTTCTTTTGCTAAAACAGGTTTTTAATAAAAGAACTTATTTTTTTCACTTTTTTTCACTACCGTAGATATGTCCATATTTACTAAATCAATCTCACTAAACTTAATGCACATAAAAATGACATTAAACAGAATACCATATAACTGGTATTAAGTAACCATACCTGCCAATGCAATCAGAGACTACGCCGGATACAATTTAATAAGATTACACATTAAAATTTAAAACAGGATCGTAAACATACTTTTTTTTCTTATTTATTCTCTACGATAATGGTTATACTCATACCTAAACACGCATGGATATGTATTGAAATTGATGTACAAAATTTGTTAATTTGTATTAAGTTTTTTTTCAAGTGGAAAGAATTCGTTCAGAGATACCTTAATACACCATTGCTACTGAGAATTAATCAACTGACACCAATGAATCTGGAAGTAATGTGCCCGGAAAATTAATTGATAAAATTTACTCCTAGTAATTAGGTCATAGATTACAGATGAAGTATATTATGGAAGGAAGATAATGGAAAAAATATTAGTTTTATAACTATTGTAAAAAAAATAAATGTCAAAATTATCTTCACTTAATATGGTAATTTGAATAAACTGAATAGTATGCAGGTAAACTATTATTTCAAAGGGAATAGTTTAGATTTTTTGGGCTATCCCTTCATACTTAGAGAATACCATCAGAAAACAAGCTGTATTTTTAGAACTTAATCCTAAATATCCGGTTATTACATGAAAAAAATATGTGAGGATTTTTAAATCCTCTATAGATATTCGTTTATTTTATTTGTTTTTTTATGTTGTGGTTGTTGTGAATTTTGTTGTGTATGGTGTTGTTAGTCCTGCTCCGCCTGTGCTTGTAACGCTGTTTGAATGTAGTATGACTGTGTAGGTTGTTCCTCTTGCAAATGCTGCGTTGGCTGTTATATTCAGTGTGTTACCGTTTATACTGGTTGTGTATGGTTTTATTTGTCCGTATTGATTTTTGAGTTCTATCCATGAGTTAGTTCCGAGTTGGATGGCTTTGCTGAAGTTGATTTGTATCACCTTATTTACAGCCACATTAACTTCGTTGTTCATTGGACTTGTGCTTGTTACGACTGGTGGTAAGGTTGTTGTGAATATGGTTGTGTACGGTGTGTTTAAACCATTTCCTTGCATGTCTGTTATGCTGTTGGAGTGTAGGATGACTGTGTATTTAGTTCCTGCATTTAAGAGTGAGTTAGGTGTTATTGATAGTACATTTCCTATTATGTTTGTTGTGTATGGTACTATTGTTCCACTGTTGCTTGTTTTGAGTTCGATCCATGGATTGGTTCCGAGTTGTATGGCTTTATCAAAGGTTATCTGTATAACCTTATTCAATGCGACATTAAATGCATTGTACACTGGACTTGTACTGGTAACAACCGGTGCAGCCTCTGTAGTGAATCGTGTTGTATAAGGGGCTGCTAATCCAATTCCACCCATATCTGTTATACTGTTAGAATGTAGGATAACAGAGTATTGTGTTCCTAGTGCTAGTAGTGAGGTGGGTGTTATTGATAATACATTGTCTAATATGTTTGTTGTGAATGTTTTGGTGTTTCCTGTTCCTGTTTCATAGAGTTCTATCCAAGGGTTCATTCCGAGTTGTATGTTTTTGTCAAAGACTATCTCTATAACCTTATTCAAATCGACGTCAACTGCGTTGTTCACCGGACTTGTGCTGGTAACAACTGGAGGTGCAGCTGAGTTAATAGTAACATCTGTATTCACAGATTCTGCATCAACCGTTGAAGTTATTGTAGATATTCCCGGATTTAAACCTGCTGTAAATATGGATGATGCTTCACCATTAATCATAGTACCGGTTAATGGGTTAACTGTGCCTAATGCATCGCTTGCAAAGTTAACAACAATTCCATCAGGAACATGACCATCAACAGGGTCATGGTAAACACCATTGGAATCGTGCAGTAAATCGGCTGTAATATTTGATTTACCTCCAATATTAATGGCTGTAGGGTTTGCAGTTACCGTTAATACAATCCACGGATCGTAAGATACATCTGAGCCGCTTATATTGGCAGAAGGATTTGTATTAGAACCCCACCAGTTATATCTCGCATCTACTGTTCCATAGTTATTAGAGATAGCATTAGTACTACCACTAGGATTTGTACTGTTTCCAATGATTCGGTTAAAGTTAACCACAGCAGTACCACTATTGTAGATAGCACCACCCTCTAATGCGGCGTGGTTATTTGTGAAAGTACTGTTATCAACAGTCAAAGTACCATCATTGTAGATAGCACCACCATAACC
>NZ_JAIOUQ010000015.1 GCF_019931065.1 Methanobacterium spitsbergense
TTCATAGAATGATATTTTCACACTCCAGCCAACGCCAAATAAATCGTAGCACATACTATACTACTGACTTGTAGATTTGCAAAATAATTAGAAATTAATGCAACATATTGTTGAATTTAGATCTTCTATATTATTATATAGAAAGTAAAGCCTGTATTTCAATGATTAAGAATAAAAAAGAAAAAAATGGATTAATCAATTTTCTTAAATTCTGCTTTAGGCGCACCACACACAGAACATATATCTGGAGCTTCTTTCTCTACAGTATTTCCACAGAAATTGCATACATAATAAGGAACTTCTACATTTTCTCCCAATGCTTCCAATGCTTTACTGTACAGATCTGCATGAATCTCTTCCACCTGATTGGCAACATTAAAAGTCCAATGAGCTTCCTTATTGTTTTCTTTTTCTGCCTCTTTTATAAAAGCAGGATACATTTCCTTAAATTCTTCAACTTCACCAGCAATGGCTTCTTTGAGATTTTCCTTTGTACTATTAATGCCTTTCATTACTGTAAGATGGTTATGTGCATGGACAGTTTCTGCTTCTGCTGCAGCCCTAAACAATCTTGCAACTTGGAAAAATCCTTCTTCATCTGCTTTCTTAGCAAAAGCTAAATATTTTCTATTTGCCTGTGATTCACCTGCAAATGCTTCCTTTAAATTGTCTATAGTAGCCATTTTTCTCCTCCAATAAATATATTAAATTTGTATTAATATTATATATTTATAAAAACTTCATAATAAATTTTCCATCTATATTAAATATATTCTTGTCAAACTAATTTTCCTAGTAAAAGTTGATGTACTATTTCCTGCCAATTCCTGCAGCCATAGCAAAACAGTACACCAGGAGATCAAAAGTTGGATGATACTCTCAACTATAATGGGTATAGTCTTTACAACACTGGATTTGTTGTTATCTTACATATTCAACCTTTATTCAGGAGCTACCATTGTAATGATCTTAGCTGTAGTATTCCTAATTCATACTACATTAATGATTAAATATAAATAATTATTCTTAGTTTTTTTTTGCAATTATCATTATTAAGTTATAATAAAAAGTAAAACAGATATTAAATTATGAAATCTAAAATATCTCTGTTAATAATAGTAGTGCTTATTTTAGCTTTTAATATTTCATCTGCTTATGCAGATGTAATTGAACCTGGAAAAAAGGAGATCAAACTCTCCTACAAAATATCTAATATCAACAGTTTTCCAATGTACGTTTTTCTTCTCCACGGCAGTCCTTCACCTCAATATGAAATTCTAAATGCAAGTGAATTCAGTTTTTACAAGTTAAGCACAGCTTCAATATACGCTGTTAAAAGATCTTCATTCAACATGGACTCTTTAAACCAGAACAACCAAGGTGTTATAGAAGATTTTTTTAAAAATAATTCCAATGTGATACATTCAAATTTAGAGCTTGAAGGTAGTTATGGAACAGTCGATCAGAATAATCAACTTAATGGTGCACTAATAGTTCTAGAAATTGTATCAGTGAATGAAACCGCACTTGAAATAGAAAAATCAAAGATTATATTCAGCTTTACTGATGGAACGACCCAGGAAAAAGCATTTAAAGCCGGTAACACAACACCGGTTCCAACAAAAACCAAACAAATCGCTATAATCGACTACCTATGGTACTTGATTCTACCATTATTAGCTGCAATCGCCATAATATGTATATTACTTTATAGGAGAAAAGAATCTTCATAAAAGTAGATTTTATAGTTTAAGCGAAAAAAAATTTAAAAATCTAAGATTATGAAGTAAATCCTCTTTAAAGCAAAAAAGGGTATCAAATAATGGGTTATTTAACTGTATGGATCCTGACCGTTATCATTGAATTTATAATTATATGGATATTGGTAAAAGACAACCCATGGTTGCTCCTACTCTATTCTGTGATTATAAACTCATTAACACTTCCAATAGCAACTTACAGTTACATTAACCTATTACCAAATATTTATCTAGTAGAAATAACGGTAATTATAATTGAAAGCATACTATTAATGTTTCTATTAAAAATAAAATATCCTAAAGCTCTTATGATCTCAGCAGCAGCTAACACAGTGACAGCATTTATCGGATATCTCATGAGCATTTAGTACCAAAAAAGAGAAAAATAATAAAAAAATATCTATAATTTTATTCAAATAGACAATATTTACTTTTTAAGGACTTTGATTCCACTTTCAATTCCAATAATAAACTTCATCAACAATTTCAGAGAATACAATTTTAAACTACTCCCAGAATGGTATTGAGTTCTGTTTCGAGTTTTTTAGAATATTCTATGGTGAATTTAATGTCATAAATAAAGTTCCTTTATTTCATTATTCCAATATATTACGAATACATTTTAAAAAATATGTTAATTCTTATTCCTCAATTTTCCATCAATAAGTTAAAAAAATAGATTCCTTACTTTTCCTTTTTTTATTCTTTTTTACATGGTTTTTGACACTTTATTATTTATCAAAATTAAAATAAATTGTATTATTATGCTAATTTACAGAATACAATTATTTGAATTATACTAGTCAATCCTTAATTTTTTTGAATAATCATCGCTTCTAGAATTAAACCTTAAAAATCGGCAGGGAAAATATAAACCACTGCCAACCAATATTAATTAGATACAAATGAAATTACTAAAAAAATTTTCAATTGAACCTAAAAATATTCATCTTTATAAACTAGCATTTCTTCATGAGTCTTATTCCAACGAAAATAATCTCAATGAATGCTATGAACGATTAGAGTTTTTAGGTGATGCAGTCCTGGATCTGGTGGTGTCAGAATTCCTATACAATAGCGATCCCAATTTAACTGAAGGTCAATTAACTCGTATGCGTTCTAATTATGTTTGTAAAAAAGCAATTTATACATATTCTATGGAATTGGGATTGAATAAACATATCAAATTAGGTGGACCTGAATTAAGTAGAAGAGAAACAGATTCTGTTATTAGTGATGTTTTTGAATCATTTATTGGAGCTTTATATCTCGATTTAGGTTTGGATACAGTTAAAGAATTTCTTTCACAAACAGTTTTACCCCATATAGAAAACAAATCTACATTTTTTATTGATTACAAATCAGAATTAAAACTATTATGTGATCAGAATGCCTTTGAAGTTGCCTACGAATTAATCAACGAAGAAGGAGAACCACATAATAAAACATTTACAATGGTGGCCATAATTAATGAAAAAAATTATGGAACAGGTGTTGGGGGAAGTAAAAAAGAAGCACAACAAAACGCCGCTAGAATGGCCTTAGATAAATTATAAAAAGAGCTTGAGTTATTGATGTTTTATTTCTGCCATTTATGTTCTATCAACGCAGTATACTGTCTTTCCATTACAACAAATATTCATAAATTTACTATTTCATATGGGAGGATCTATATGTTTTAGAGAATATAATGCAGTCTGATCACAACTTGAATGCTTGTTTGTACCCATTTATATACATGGATGCCTATTTTCTAAATAGTTATAAATCTAATTTATTTTATATTCATGAATAAAAAAAATAACTTTAGTTACAACTATTAATCACTAAAAATTATCAAGAACTATTATTTTTATATGTATGTTGACGATACTAACTCATGATGTAGTGATAAATATTCTTATTTAAATGTACAAGATTAATTTATTTAAGGAGGTTCTTCCTTTGGATTCTAAAAAAATAGACAAAAATTTTTTGAATGTAGAAATAAGTATCCCTTTTTCGGATAAAATTGAAGATCCATCTGTGATTGATCCAACAGAACGTATAAGTATAGTTTTCAGTGCCGATTTAGATATGAGCACAGTTCAAGAAGGAATAAAACTTTATAAAGTTAAATCTGATGGAAAAGAAGTAGAAACGAATATTACAATAACTGCTGATGAAAATTCACAATCATTTCTTTTTATTAATAAATCTGACAATGTCAAATTTGCTGAAGGTGAAGAATATAAACTTTCCATAAATAAAAATGTAAAATCTTTAAGCGGAGCATCTTTAAAAGAGGAATTCACAAATTATTTTGCAATGGATTATTCATTTAATCTAAATTCAGAGGGAATTATAGAGTTAAATAATGAAAGAACGTTAATAATATGTATAAGTGATATACATTTAGGTGCAAACGACAGCTTTGCTGAAATAACCAAGAACCGAGATGTTTTGGTTGATTTTCTAAACCATGTTAGGATTTCCCCTAATATAAAAGAATTGGTGATAGCAGGTGATCTGATTGACGAATGGTTTGTTCCAATGAATTTAGATACATTTAATGGGAAAACACAACTAGACTTCGTAAAATCTGTAGCATTTAACAATAAACCAGTGATAGATGCTTTTAATAACATAATACAAGATGGAAAAGTAAAAGTGACATATGTACCTGGAAATCATGATTTATTAATAAATTCCGATGATATTCAAAGTATTATGCCTGGAATATCTCAAGCTCGCGATATTAAAGGTTTAGGAGCCTATACTCCAGTAGACTATTCAGAAATAATCATTGAACATGGACATAGATATAATTTTTATTGTGCCCCTGATTATTCAAACAAACACATAACACATAATGATTCAATACTCCCCCCAGGATATTTCTTTACAAGAATGGCAACCAGTTCAGTTATTCAAGGTCGCCAAAAAAAAGATATTAATTTACCCCCTGTTAATAAAAATGAACTTGGAGTGGATCAATATGGTTATTTCCTTTATTGGAATGTTTGGAAAAGTCTAATAACAGATTTCCCAATAAAAGAAGGATTAGATGAGAAAGTTATAAACACAGGTATCGATGGATACACTGATTTTTATGCAATAGATGATATTTTACCATACCAAAATCCTGAAAATAATTATATTGATCTAAATTTATACAAGGGAATTATTGAAACATGGGATGAAAGGCAGAACAAAAATTTAGTCTCTATTAAAATTCCGATTGAAGAAGCCGTCTTGAAAGGAACTTTTGCAAGCCATCTTGATGATCAATCCGTTGTCCAATACTTTAATAATCCCGTTTCTGAAAAACGAATTGTAATATTTGGTCATTCCCATGAGGCAAGACAAATAGCATCTTTCAATAAAAAGAATGAAAAAAATGTATATGTAAATTCAGGTACTTGGATTGATAAAAATGAACTTACTAGGACATTTGTAGTCATAATCCCCCAAAAAAGCAAAGATTCAACTCCAACTTATGTAAATCTTTATCAATATTCTGAAAGTGGCGATATTAAAAAAATATATTCCCAAGCACTCATAAACCTTAAATAAATCATATTTAATAAAATTTTTATACTCTTTCTTTTTTTTAAAATCTTGAATATACTCCAATTTACATATTACATATACATGATAAACTTAAACAAATTTCAAATGGCTTTATTTAGGAAATATTGCTATATAAATACTTTAATTAGCTAATTTAGCCTAATTTATTAAAAATTAGAATAAATTTTCTATAAATTGGATTTTTTTGACCTATTAAAATCAACCCAATTCTATTTTAAACAGAATGTTTTATAATTTCCTAATCCATTATTTTAGTTAATTCCAATTACCTTTGATATTTTATAACTATAAAAAAATCATTAAAAAGAAAATTTGAAATAATATATCTCAGTTTGAATATTACACGCTTATTTGCTGTGGCCATTAAATATTCTATTTCTTAACGTAATTCAACAACAAAATTAATAAAAGTCTTTGATTAGAATAATATATGTAAAAAAAATTGAAAATATAATTAAATTAACCGGACGTATATGGATGGATCCACTGTATCTCTTTATTCAACGATTAATAGGAGCCATACTTGGATTAGCACTAGTTTATTCTTCTTTTATGCTAATCAAAGTACTCAAAAACAAGGAATTTGCTCTTTCAATGGTTTTTCTCAATAAAAACCGGATTATAAATCTTTTCGGATTGTTGGTTATTGCTACATTTTCAATCTTTTTAACTGGTTTAGATTACGTTTTTTTCGGAAACAGTATAACTGTAGAAATTTTATTGGATTTAAATGCTTTAATACTTTTAATATTTACATTTTCGATTCAAAAATTAATGAGGGGAGATGAAAGTAAATGGACATAACAAACTCCTTTCTAAACACCACAAGTTCATTAATATTACTCATAATAACATTTACAACTTTTTATTTCCCATTAAGAATATATTTGAATCTTTTAAAGTATAAAGAAGCATCTTTAGGTTTGATATTCACTAATTTAGACAGTAACATCAATGTATTTAAGATATATGCAATTGCAGTTTTGATATTTGCTATAAGTAGATTCCTAGATCTTTTTAATCTAATTTCAAATTATTCTTCTATAGATAACCTGGCAACATTACTAAATATAATAACAAATGTCCTTCTTATCTATGCATTTTACAAATTGTTGGTTATAATCCAAATAGACGAAAGTATGAATAAGGAACTAAATAAACCATAGGTCACTAGATTTATTTTAATTAAAATGTCCATTAATTTATTTCATAAAATACAAATTCTATTTTCTAATTGTCACATTGTATGATTGATAGTAGGATGGACATTGGATTAAATGGAAAAGGATAAAAATATCTTTGTGATCTTATAATGTTTCTTTGATGGTTGATATAGACTAAATATGAAACATAAGACTTTACTATAAATAAACACGTTTACTCTGCCACACATCTATTTATTTATATATTAACTTTCTATTATATCATTTAATCCAGGTTAATTTTAATTTAGATAAAACATTAAAGAAAAGAATTTGTTATTTTTTAGATTGGTAATTGAAATAGAATTTAAAGCACTTTTCCTGGATTCTAATTTGCCAAATTCTACCTCTGTGATGTTTTATGATTTTTTTAATGTTACCCCAGTTAGAGAAGTACTTACTGCTATAATCTGCCTTATAATTATTATACCAATAATCAATAGGATCTAAAATTCCGCTCTTATGCATTTGATCCTACTCCTTGGATATAGATTATTGGTAAATATGATAATAAATTTTATAGCATCAATATTGACTATAAAAGAATATAATATCCATATCCTGATCATAAGAATATACTCAAAAAAAGAATAATTGGTTAAGAAATAAGATTTAAAAGGTTTAATAATTTTACAGAGTAGTTGGTAACCTAATCTATAATACTTTTTATTGTAAAAACAATTGACTTTAATATAGTATGTTGCCTGCATAATTTTACTATGTAATTGTGGCAACATTTCAATTTGTTATCTCTTCTTCATTATTAAATTAGCTTTGGATAGCGATATTCGCAAGGAACTGCAGTTTGACATTTACCACACTCAATATCTTGGATTATTTAACTCTTAGAATTTTATCCAGAACGAGAACAAGATCCATCATCTTTATCACTTTCAGTGATTGCTCAAGGTGAACACCTTTTGTGAACAAAAACTTATGATTAATGTGTTTACTTTCCAATTTTTGAAAAACTATTGACTTTGAGACAGTATTGTTGAACCTTTTACTGGTTCTAATTTGCCTATATCTTCTTGTTTATTTTTGTAATGTTGCATTATCGATTGCGTTTTGTATTTCTGAGTCATTAAATGGTTTATATATGTAACCTGATGGTTCGGTTTGCTTTGCTCTTTCAATGATTATTTTATTATGGCTTCCTGTTAAATATATAAACGGAATATTATAAAGCTCATGTATTTGTTTAGCTGTATCTATTCCATCCATTTCTCCGTTTAATTGTATATCCATTAAAACTAGATCTGGATTTGTTTTTCCAGTTTTTATGATAGCATCTTTTCCATTAAATGCTGTATCAAGTACGTAATGTCCCAAATGTTCTAATCGCATTTTTAAATCTATGGCTATTATGATTTCATCTTCTACAATTAGAATTTTTGAGTTTACCGTTTTTACACTTCCATATAATTTTAATTAATATTAATAATGTCACATATTATTATACTTTCATGTTTTTTTTGTGATATATTAGTATTCAAAATAATAAAAAAATTAGTTTAAAAATACTAATAATCATAATAGCTAACTGGATTAGTAGATAATTTATATAAATAAAATTTAAAAAAATAGAATTAATTCAAAGGTTATTCATTGATTGGGTAATGTGAAATAGAATGTTGAACCTATCCTGGTTCTGCCCAGATCTGTCCACCTTGTTGATATACAATTTTTTAGGCAATTGCCAGTCCTATCCCCGTTCCTTTATACTCTTCATGTTATGAAGTAGGGAAATATAGTGAATATCCCTTCTAAGTGTTCCGACGATATTCCAATTCCATACTCATTTACAGAAATAAATCATTAATTCTTCATCTACGATAATTATAGGGAAAGATCATAGAAAATTAATTATATAACACTAAAGAGTAAGAAAATCATCAATTATGTGCCGAATCGAAGTTCGAATTCATTTACAGTAGATCATAAAAGAATTTTAAGATTCCCTCATCACTTAATTCAATGGCGAGTATGTAAATACTAAGAAATTAAAAAATATGAAAACATTCGATTCATTCAATGATGCAGTCCCCAAATTCTGTATACAAGAGAAAGTAATAATTTTTTTAAGACCTTTCTTTATATTTCAATTCTTTAAAAATTATCTTAAATTCTGTGCCACCTTCCTTTTTAGTAAGTTCCAACTGCCCGTCCAACTGATTCACAAGGGTAGTTACCAACTGAAGACCCAAAGTTTCAGTATTTTCAATATCAATATCTTCTGAAAATCCAATTCCGTCATCAGCTATGATGAGTTCCAGTTGGTCTCTTTGGGAACTGAGTTTGACAGTTATGATTCCTTCTGATTGGGGAAATGCGTATTTGACGCTGTTAGTTACTAATTCATTGATGATTAGTCCTAAAGGTATAGCAGTGTCGATATTAATGTTAATATCTCCAATATTTAATACTGATTCAATGGTGCCTGCTTTGATTCCATAAGAATAAAATATGTCGGAGACAAGTTTCCTAATATACTCTTTGAAATTGATTTCATTGAAAGTAGGTGATTGGTAGAGTTTCTCGTGGATCATGGCCATGCTCTTCACCCGTCCCTGGCTCTCTTTCAATACGTTAATGGTTTCTTCTCCTTCCACATGCTGGGTCTGCAAATTCAACAAACTGGAGATGATCTGCATGTTGTTTTTGACCCTGTGATGGATCTCCCGGAGGAGAACTTCTTTTTCTTTGATTGTGGTTTTTAATTGGTTTTCGGCAACTTTTCTGTCGGTAAAATCACTGATAATTGCCATAATAGAGGAGATGCTCTTATCTTTGATTATGGGAGTTAAAGTTATGAACCCCCAACGAATTTTTCCATTTTTATCTCTGAATTGGGATTCGAATGGTTTTATTTGTTCTCCTTTTAATATTTGGGTTATATTTTCAACATAGACTGGTATATCTTCGGGAATTGCCAGGTCCAATTTAATAAAGTGCTTTCCAATTAATTCTTCCCGTGATAGGCCGGTTATATCGCTTGTTGCTTTATTAACATCCTGAATAATTCCATCGGTTCCAATCAGTAGGGTATAACTGGGGTCTGTTTCAAAAAGGGTATGGTATTTTTCTTCACTTTCACGTAGGGTATCTTCCATTTCTTTACGTTGTTGAATAGGGTGGGTTGTTACTACGATACCTTCAATATTAGGAACATGTATCATATTCTGAGAGATTGACTCTACATGGAGGTATTCCCCATCCGCTTTTCGAATTCTGAACTCCGTAGGAATTCCAGGATTCCGGTTTTCATAAACTTCTGCTAAATCATTCTTCACCCTCTCCAAATCATCAGGATGGATAAATTCGAGAGGACTCTTACCTATAAGTGAACCCTCAGGATAGCCAAGAATACTTTCTGATGAAGGAGAATCATAAATTATATATCCTTTTTTATCAAGGATGCGAATCAAATCAGTAGAGTTGTTAATTAACGTCCTAAATCTTTTCTCACCCTCAAGCAGATTTTTCTCTGCTTTTTTGAGTTGAGTTATGTCCATAAACATTCCAAAAAGTATATCATCTTTCAAACTAACACTTACTAACATATTAATACTTTGGCCATTCTTTCCCCGTGTTTCTAACTCGTAATCATTAACTTTACCTTCTTTTTTTAGTTTATTAAGTAATTTAATTCGATCATCCTTGTTTTTATATAATTTTATGATATTATTCTCTTTAAGCTCATCAATATTATCATAGTGGAATATCTTGGCCATAGCATCGTTGACAAATAATATGTCACCCTGTAAATTAGTTTTATAAACTCCAACAAGGGAATTATCAACCAACTCACGATAACTTTTTTCATTCTCTTTCAAAGCTTTTTCAGCCGTTTTGCGTTCGTTAATATTGTTGTAGATGGCCACTATTTTTCCATTGGGGAGTTTATATACCCAATTTTCTCTCCAACTTCCTAGATCTTTTTCATCTTTATATATGTTTTCAGGGAAATATTCTGATTTCCCTGTCTTCCAAACTCTTTGAAATACATCGAAAATTCCAAAATCTTTAACACCAAGAAATGTTTCTGTCAACTTTTTACCGATAACATCTTCTTTCTGTACGTGTTCTATATTCTCTGCAGCGGTGTTGAAATCTTTAAAAATAAAGTCTTTTCCATTGTTAACAGCTTCATAAACTGCAATACCACTATTCAAATGGTTAAACAAATCATGGTATTCATTTTCACTGTCCTGCAAAGCTTCTTCAGCTTCTTTGCGTTCTGTGATGTTTGTTATGAATGAAAAATAATGGTCAATATTCCCTTTTGTGTCTAGATGTGGGTTTACAACGAGTTCTATTGGAACAATTGAACCATCTTTTTTTATGTATTCTTTTTCGTATTGTACAGATTTTTTGGATTGTTGAAGTTCATCTAGGCATTTTTGTTCGTTTAATCTCCATTTTTCAGGAGTTAATTCCACATTCCAATTAATGGTTTTTAATTCTTCTTCTGAGTATCCAGTTAGTTTTTCAAATGCTTTATTCACAAAACCTAATTTACCATCTGGATAACCAATTCCTATACTTACAGACGCATCACGAATTATTTCTGCCTGTAATTGTTCTTTATTATGACTTTTCTTTAATTCATTTTCTGCCTGTTTTCGGTCGGTAATATCTCTTACTATAGCTTGGAGCAAATATTGGCCTTTAATTTTTAGTCTGTTTAAAGATATTTCAGTGTAAAAAGGTGTGCCATCATATTGGAGATGTTCCCATTCGAAATGTTGTGGACGGCCATCAAGAGCCTTGTTAATATATTTAATTGCCATATCTTCAGATATTTCCTTATTTGGCTGTACTTCCGGTGAAAATACTGTATAAGGTGTTTTTCCTATTAATTGTTTCTTATTAGTACCATAAATCTCTAAAGCCCTATCATTGCATTCTATGAATTTATCTCCTTCCATTAGGAGTATACCGTCAGCAGCTTGATTAAAAAGAGTACGATACTTGGTTTCACTATCTTTTAATTTATTTTTCAATTTATTTTTATAAATAGCAAGTTCTATGGCATATTTAAGTTCTGTTCGGTCGTATGGTTTGATTATATAACCATCGGGTTCTGTGAGTTTGGCTCTTTCAATTGTGGACTCTTCAGAATGAGCAGTTAAATAAATAACAGGAATATTTAGATCTTTAATCTTAGAAACAGCTTCAATACCATCAATATCACCTTTAAGAATTATATCCATCAAAATAAGATCAGGCATAATAGCTAAAGCTTTCTCTACAGCTTCCTCGCCACTGGACACAACGTATGGAACTTCATAACCAAAGGATTCCAAGGTTCGCTTAATATCCAAGGCTTCGATGTTCTCATCTTCTACTAAAAGAATTTTAACATCTGCCATTATAAATAACCTATTACCTTCTATATACAAACCCCTATTTGTTATTATAGTAAATAGATGAAAAATGATAATTAACTTATTAATTAATTTGACATTTTTGTTTGGTTTCAATAACGTGCTGTAAAGTCAGATTTTAGCTGCATATGACTCTACAAATGACATCTGAATTAGAAAATATTATATTTTAAATTCTTTCTTTGTATTTTAATTCTTTGAATGTGATTTTAAATTGTGTTGGGTGGCTTTTGTTGATTGTGATTTTTCCATCAATTTGTTCAATTAAAGTATTTACTAGTAGAAGCCCTAAGGATTCTAGTTTGTTTAAGTCAAAGTCAGCTGGTAATCCTATACCATTATCACTGATGATAAGTTCATATTTATCATCAACAGATTTAAGTGTAATGTGAATATTGCCTTTCATTTCATTGGGAAATGCATATTTTAGGCTGTTAGATATGAGTTCACTTATTATTAGTCCACATGGAACTGCAGTTTCCATATTCAAATTTACATTTTCTATTTCAAGTACTGGCTTTATTCGGGCTTCTTCTATATTATAAGAATAAAATAATTTTGAAACCAAACTTTGTATATAATCGATAAAATTGATATGGGATAAATCTTTAGATTGATAAAGTTTTTCATGTATCATAGCCATTGATCTAACACGATTCTGGCTCTCCTTTAAGATATTAACAGCTTTTTCATCATTTGTATATCTTGTCTGCAGATTTAGGAGGCTCGAAATTATTTGCATGTTATTTTTTACTCTATGATGAATCTCTCGCAGAAGGATGTTTTTTTCATTCAATGATGATTTAATTAGATTTTCAGCATTTTTACTTTTGGTGATATCAATAAGAGAAGCTAATAGCTTTTGAGTATCTGGAATAGTTACAACAGTAACCAGAATATCCTTTATATTCCCTTCTTTATCTTGACCTTTTGTTTCATATTCCCTAGGACGTTTATTTGGATCATTTCTCAGATCATAATATCCTTTAATTCTATCTAACTCTTCTTCCACTACAAAATCAGTCCATTTTTTCTTACCTTCTATCTCCTCCTTGGAAAATCCTGTTAATCTTTCAACCTCTGAATTTACACGTGAAATTGTCATATCTTGATCAATCATAATAATTGCAGTTCCAGTATTTTCAAAAATAGCTCTATAATAGATCTCACTTTCATGAGCTTCATTTTCTGCGATTTTACGGGATTCAACTTCCTTTTCAGCTACCACTAAAAGATTTTTATTCTCTTTTAATGTGATAAATTGACGAATAACTACTAGAAAAATGATTAATCCTACAACTAATTTAATTAACTGATAATTTGATTCGGATTGATTGTCATTAACCCATAAAAGTAGTATAAATGCGATTAACACCCAAATAAAAGGCAAATAAGAAATTAAATTAGATTTCTGGATCCAAATTATTATCTTAGAATATCTTTTCAAATCTATTTTTTCGTTACTCGCTTGTAAAAATGCAGCTAATCCAACCATAATAAAACTTATTATCCATCCCGTATCCAACAAACCGCCAGATATATAAGTTCCTTGTAATGTTTGATACGCATAAAAACTATCAGTAATAATCATAAACAAAATACCCATACTCAGAAATAATATTGGCACAAAATAATCATCAAACTTACTATAAATCCATCTTAATAAAACAAAAAATAATAAGAAATCTCCAATTATGTAACTTACAGATATTATATTAGCAAATGAGTTTTGTTGGCTTGAAAAAGTTGGCATAATTAAAAAAGTCCAAAATATGAGTCCAACAGCAATGAAAATAATTCCCATGTCTAAAAATATTTTAAGCATTTCACTCTTACTGAAAGAAAATTTGGATAAATAATAAATACCAATAGCAAAAAGCGGATAAAAAATTAAATAAAAACCATCAGCTACAGATGGAAAAGGGTTCTGATTAAATCCAAGCTCTAATATAGCCCATAATATATCTCCAATTGTATAAAAAGAAAATGCTAATGCTATAAACATCCAAGCCATTTGCACACGTCTACCATAATAAACAGACCTAATAGCTGCATAAAACAAGGTTAAAACAACCAACAAATCAATTACAATGGGGAAAAGATCACCAAAAAACATCCTCAGTGTAGAATCGTTACTCAACAATATTGTAAGGATCATAAAACTAATTACAATAATAAAAGCAATTATAAAAATATTTTTAACTGATATTAAAGGCTTACTAACCATATTACAATACATTCCAAAATAAAATTTAACCTCAATATATTACTTAACAAATTAAAATTAATGAACATATCATAAATAGTTTCAGATTATTTTAATATTAAACTTATTAAAATCTGATTTAAGAACAATACCATAAACATAACAAAATAAAGTATACACTCATTAAGATAATACCCCTAAATTTATCTGTAGATTAATAATTAATACTGTCATTATTATTCATTTTTGTACGGATATATTATAGAATCCATCAGTATCAGATATATTGGTTTGAAACTCTGTTTTTCAACTTTTTCCATAGTTTTTTAAGATCATTACAAACTATTGACTTTGAAATAGTATTTTGCCTGCATACTAACTCATTGGTTCATTGGTAGCTCACCATCATTCCTCCCCTAGCAACCCTCGAAGCAGGCAGTCTGTCCAGTGCTGGGTTTCTCCTATTCATAGTAGGCTCAGCCAATCTCTTAAGAGGACCGTAGGCACCAGTCGTAATGATATGACAGTGATTATTTATTCACAAATTCAAGTATTACAGTTTTCTAACTGCTTTTCAATCTATATGAAACATACCTTATATCATTATCTAAACTTGAAAGATATCTAAAAAATTATAAAACCTAATAATTATGAATATGATTTTTTTTTAAAAATAAATTATGATAATGATAAAATAAGTTAGTTATTGATTATTTAATAATATATAGTGTATATGTTGTTATAATAAGGATGGCCGGCAGCGTCAAAGGGTTCCCATAGGC